>NZ_JBEXYK010000001.1:322474-556282 GCF_040630865.1 Nonomuraea sp. NPDC005730 | reverse complement strand
GGATGTCTTGGAGTGACAGACCTCTTCTACAGCGGCTCCGCTGTTTTGTTCACCGGTCTTGACCAACCGCCCTCTCCCTTAACTGAACGGCGTTGCCTCTAGAGCCCCCTAGAGGGTCGCCACGGCCAGCCGCAGGGCGTCGTCGAACCTGGCGAACACCTCGAACGCGTGCCGCAGCCCCGTGATCGACAACACCCGCGCCATCACCCCGTGCACCCCCGCGAGCAGCAGCCTGGTGCCCCTCGACTCGCACCGCTGCATGACCTCGACGAGCTCGTTCATGCCCATCGAGTCGCAGAAGGCGACCGCGCCGAGGTCGAGGATCAGGAACGGCTTGGCCGGAAGCTCCCAGACGCGCTGCATGTGCTCGCGCAGGGTCGGGATCGCGTAGACGTCGAGCTCGCCTTCGAGCCGGATGATGACGGCGTTTCGGGAGAGGCCGGAAGTGACGGTGAGCGCCGACCTGCCGGGGGCCTCAGACGACATGGGCAAGATCCTTCTGGTATCCCAAGACAGCCAAGAGGGTTGTTGCCGTTCTGGCCGGCCTTCTAACGGAAGGTCACTGCTCTGTGGCCAAATGTGCAGGGTCACCCGCCGGACCCCGCCGGACCCCTTCGCCGGTTCGCGGGGAACCGGCGAAGGGCACGCGGCTAGCGCCGCTGGGTGGCCCAGCGGCGGATGGCGTCGATGCGCTCCTGGATCTGCTCGGCCGTGGCCTGCGCGATCGGCGGGCCGCCGCACGTGCGGCGCAGCTCGGCGTGGATGACGCCGTGGGGCTGGCCGGTGCGGTGGTTCCAGGCGCCCACCAGGCCGTTGAGCTCGCGCCTGAGCTCGGCGATCTGCTCGTGCGGGGCGAGGGTCTCCTTGGGCTGCTCGGCCGGCCCCTGCTTGCGCTTGGCGGCCTGCTGGTCGGACTGGCGCTTGCGGAGCAGGGTGGCCACCTGGTCGGGCTCCAGGAGGCCGGGCAGGCCGAGGAAGTCCTCCTCCTCGGCCGAGCCGATCTCCGCGCCGGTGCCGAACTCGCCGCCGTCGAAGAGCACGCGGTCGAAGGTGGCCGAGGTCTCCATCGTCTCGAACGGCAGCTCGTCGCCCAGGACGTCGGGGTTGTCCTTCTGCCGGTTGGCCTGCTCCAGCAGGCTGTCGTCGAGGCCGTCCTCCGGGGGCTTCCTGTTGAGGACGTGGTCGCGCTCGACCTCCATCTCGTTGGCCAGCCCCATGAGGGTGGGCACCGAGGGGAGGAAGACCGAGGCGGTCTCGCCGCGCTTGCGGGCGCGCACGAACCGGCCCACGGCCTGGGCGAAGAACAGCGGGGTCGAGGTCGAGGTGGCGTAGACGCCCACGCACAGGCGCGGGATGTCGACCCCCTCGGAGACCATGCGGACGGCCACCAGCCACCGGTCGTGGGAGGCGGCGAACTGCTTGATCTTCTTGGACGCCCCCGGATCGTCGGACAGGACCACCGTCGCGCCCTCGCCGGTGATGTTGCGCAGGTGGCGGGCGTAGGCGCGGGCGGTCTCGTGGTCGGTGGCGATCACCAGGCCGCCGGCGTCGGGCACGCCCCTGCGGATCTCGGTCAGGCGGCGGTCGGCGGCCTGCATGACCTGGCGGATCCAGTCGCCCTTGGGGTCGAGCGCGGCCCGCCACGCCTGGGAGAGCTGGTCCTTGGTGAGCGGGGTGCCGAGCGTCGCGGCGATCTCGTCGCCCGCGCGGGTGCGCCACTTCATCTCGCCGGAGTAGGCCAGGAAGATCACCGGACGGACGACGCCGTCGTCGAGCGCCGGGCCGTAGCCGTAGGAGAAGTCGGAGACGCTGCGCTTGGCGCCCTCGGCGTCCTCCTCGTAGCCGACGAACGGGATCGGGTTGTCGTCGGACCTGAACGGCGTGCCGGTGAGCTGGAGCCGCCGGGTGGCGGGCTCGAACGCCTCGCGCACGCCGTCGCCCCACGACTTGGCGTCGCCCGCGTGGTGGATCTCGTCGAAGATGACCAGCGTCTTGCGGGCCTCGGTGCGCGCCCGGTGGAGCGCGGGGTGCATCGCGACCTGCGCGTAGGTCACCGCCACGCCGGTGTAGTCGCGCGAGGTCGTGCCCTGGCTGTTCTTGAACTCCGGGTCGATGCCGATGCCCACCCGGGCGGCGGCGTCGGCCCACTGGCGCTTGAGGTGCTCGGTGGGCGTGACGATGGTGACGGCCCTGATCACCCCGTTGGCCAGCAGCTCGCTGGCGATGCGCAGGGCGTAGGTCGTCTTGCCCGCGCCGGGGGTGGCCACGGTGAGGAAGTCACGCGGCTCGCGCCTGAAGTACAGGTCGAACGCCTGCTGCTGCCAGGCGCGCAGCTTGGGCGCGGTGCCCCACGCGGCGCGGTCTGGATAGGAAGGCGAAAGGTGGGACGCGGCGAAGGTGCTCACCGCATCACCTCTGGGGTTCGTGTGCTTCGCTCTCTCACAGTGACCCAAGAGTAATCGGGCTCACCGACAAGACGTGCCGTGCACCGAGGATTCTGGCCAAGGTCTTCCCTACGTGCTATGTGGCCTATCTGAAGCTCGTCATCACCGCGTCGAGCGCCTGTCTGCCGGTGGCCGCCTCGGGCTGGAGCAGCCCGACGAGCAGCACGGCGCGGCCCGCGCGAGTGAGAAGCATCACGCGCAGGAACGCGGGCCGGTTGACGACGTCCTGGTACTCGGCGCGCAGGGCACGGGTGTGTCCCTGCGGGATGTCACGGTCGTCGACGACCGTGACCTTGTCGCCCTTGAGCAGCAGCCTGGAGTACAGCTCGGCGGCCTCCCCCGCGGCCTTCTTGACGTTCGGCACGGGCTCGGCGACCCGCCTGGCCATGACCAGCGCGCCGTTGCCGTCCCTGGCGACCGACGTGAAGCCGGTGACCGGCGGGACCGTCCCGGCGCTCCAGCCGGGCGGCAGCCGCACCGACACGCCGGCCACGGCGTCGCTCAGCCGGTCGGGCCGTGGCGGCGGCTCGGTGAGCCGGGACGCCACCGCGCTCACCCCCGCGACCAGCCCCGCCGCCGCCACCAGGGCGACCAGGACGCCCGCCGGACGCCGTCCGCGCCGCGGCGCCTGCTCCAGCGGGCCGGGGTCGGCGGGGGTGCCGTAGAGGCGGGCCGAGGGCGGCAGCGGCTCGGAGGGGGTGGCGTGGCGGCGGGCCGCGGGCGGCAGCGGATCGGCCGGGGCCGGCGGGTCGAGCGGGACGGTCCTGCGGATCCGCGGGTTCCACGCCGGTCGCTCGTACGGGTCGCGCCCCCGGCGCGGCGGCCAGGGGGCCTCCTCGTCGTCACCGTCGTCCCCGTCGTCCCCGTTGTCGCTGTCGTCACTGTCGGAGTCGTCCGGGAAGTCCGCGTCCTCGGGAGGAGTGCGGCGGTGCCGGGGCCCGGAAGCGGGGGGCCAGACCCGGTGATCATCCTCCATGACACCTCCTCGTCCCGTTGTCCTATCACTCCTCGGGACGAAGATCCGGCGATCCGTGATCGCTGTGGCGGGAGGGGCAGAATCACACGATCAGCGGGTACGGGCGGCCAGGAACGTGGCGGCCAGCCCGATGAGCGCCATGAGGACCGAGATCACCACGAATCCGGTGGCGATCTGCCCGGAGCCGTGCCCGATGAAGTTGATCACCGCGCCGCCCAGGCCCACGGTCAGGGCCGAGCCCAGCATGTCGGTGACCGACAGCGCCGCGGAGTTGGCGCCCTGCTCGCTGACCGGCGACTGCCTGAGCGCGGTGACGCTGACCGTGGTCATGCCGAGGCCCATGCCGAACCCGGCCGCGATCCAGGCCGGCACCGCGATCCAGCCGCTCACCGCGGGCAGGGCCGCGAACAGCGCGATCACGATCCCGGCCGTGACGCACATCGCCCCGAGCCTGATCCGCCGGTGCGGCTCGGCGGTCCGCCTGCTCTGCAGGAACGAGCCCGCCGACCAGCCGAGCGCGCCCGTGGTCAGCGCGATCCCGGCGGCCCTGGCGTCGAAGAGCTTGACCGACGTGAGCACCAGCGGGATGAAGGAGTTGACCCCGAAGAAGGCGGCCGAGAAGAACCCGCGCAGCAGCACGGTCGTGGGCAGCCCGCGCCCGAACCGCAGCGCGCCCGGCGGCAGCAGCCGGTGCAGGCCGTAGACCAGGAAACCCAGCCCGCCGAGCGTGGCGGCCGCGCCGATCACCGGCTGCTTGTGCAGCTCGTCCACGCCCCACAGCAGCACGCCCGCGCCGCCGGCGGCGGCGGTGGCGGCCAGCGTCATCGCCAGCGGCTGCGAACGCGGCCCGCGCGGGCTCTCCTCGGCCTCCCCGGGCGAGGCCATCCGGAGCGCGGGGACGAGCATCACCAGCGCGGGCACCACCAGCGGGATGATCCCGTAGAAGACGAAACGCCAGCCCCACTCCTTCGCGACGGCCCCCGCCACGGCGGGCCCGACCATCGAGGGCACGACCCAGGCGGCCGACAACGCGGCGAAGACCTTGGGCCGCACGACCGCCGGGTAGACCCGCGCGATCATCACGTACAGCGCCACGATCGAGGAACCGGCGCCCAGCCCCTGGACGGCCCGCGCCACCAGGAACAGCTCCTTGGCGTCCGCGGCGCCGGCCAGCGCCATCCCGGCGACGAACAGCACCACCCCGACGAGGAACGGCAGCGGGTAACCGCGCCGGTCCGACCAGAGCCCGGCGACCACGTTGGCGAACAGGCTGGCGATGAGGAAGGCGGAGAAGCTGATGCCGTAGAGGTTGAGCGCGTCGAGGTCCTTCGAGACCGCCGGCATGACGACGCCGACCGACATGCCCTCGAAGGCGATCAGCGTGACCACCAGAAGGATCCCCAAGGTGGCGGTGCGGTATTGGGGCCCGAGGATCGGGGGTGAGGTGTCGGGAGCGTCGATTGCCTTCGGTGCTGTCACCTACACATCGTAATTGCCCCCAAACTACGCATCTGCGCTGCGTCGGTACGCCGTCCACATCTCGTGCATGCGGTCGGCCTGGCCCTGGGTGAACTCCGACATGCACCGGTCATGGGTGTAGTCCATGTAGTTGCGCATCGGGTCGGAGCCGGCGTGGGCGCAGGTGTCCTTGCCCTCGGGGCAGCCCTCGGTCGCGCGGGCCTCGGGGGCGGTGTCGGCGATGCCGTCGCCGGGGTCGTCGCAGCCGTTCTCGAAGGTGTGGAACAGGCCGAGCCAGTGGCCGATCTCGTGGACGCCGGTGTAGCCCTTGTCGTAATTGGTCATCGGGCCGCCGGGCAGGCTGCGCCAGTCGATCACGACGCCGTCGAGGGCGGGGGCGCCGGCGTACCAGTAGGGGTAGCTGGCGAAGCCCAGCATGAGCTCGCTGAGCTGGGCGATGTAGAGGTTGAGCGTCTGGGCGCCGCCGTGGTGCAGGCGGGTCTTCATGTCCTTCTCGCCGCCGACGGGGTCGCTGAACCAGCCCGCGTTCTCCTTGACGGAGACGGACTCCAGCTTGAAGCGCACGCCGGTGTCCACGCCGCCGTTGCGGCCGGCATAGGCGGCGTTGAGCACGTCGATCTGGGCCTTGACCGCCTGCTCGGAGACCTTGCGGCGGCCGTCGGTGAGGACGACCACCCGGGTCGGCACGGTGATGCGGGTGGGCACGGCCACCCCGCGCAGCCGGACCTTCAGCTCGGCCATGACCTTGGCGACGTCTTCAGGAAGCGGCGAGCGCGGGCCGGTCGCCCTCGGCACGCCCGGGGTCAGCCGCGCGGTCGGGCGCCCGGTCAGGCGCGCGGCCGACGACAGGCAGGGCGACGCCGGCGCGACGCCGAGCGGGCGCGGCGGGGCGAGCCCGGCCGCCAGCAGGCATGCCAACGAGACGGCGGTCGCGCGCCGGGCCATGCAATCCCCCCGTGACGGTATGGGCTGGTCAGATTACCGACCGTAGCCTTACCCGAGGGGATTGGGCTTCAGCAACACTCACTGCTTCTTGTCGTCGCCCTCACCGCCGCCCGACGGCAGACCTCCGTAGATCTCCTTGCACTCGGGGCAGACCGGGTATTTCTTCGGGTCCCGGCTGGGCACCCAGATCTTGCCGCACAGGGCGCGGATGGGTGTGCCCGTCACCATGCTCTCGGTGATCTTGTGCTTGTCCGCGTAGTGGGCGAAGCGCTCGTGGTCGCCGTCCCCATGAGAGGTGCGCGGCGTGGTCTCCTGCTCTGGGAGGATCTTCGTGCTCACCCCATCGAGTTTATGCCCGCCGGCGAGCGGTCCCGCGTTCCGCGCCGGCGTGGCAGCGCGGCGAGTCCGGGGAGCCAGCCGAGCACGATTCCCCAGATCAGCCCCACGGCCAGGCCGCCGCCGAGATGGCCCAGATAGGCGCCGATCCCGGCCTGCGCGACCGTGGCGAGCAGGGCCGCGCGCAGCAGGTTCACCGCGACCGCGGCGACCAGGAACCTGCCCCAGGTGCGCCAGAAGCCGCCGCGCGTGGCCGCCACCGCGCCGACCAGGGCGAGCGCCAGGACCGTGTCGGCGAGCGTGAGCAGCCACGTCGTCTCGCCGAGGGGGACGACGCGCAAGCCCGGCAGCGCGTACGGGGCCCCGACCGCGGACGGCACGGCCAGGTAGCCGACCCTCGTGACCAGGACCGCGCCGAACAGACCGAACCCCAGGACGATCAAGAAGGCGACGATCGCCGGCAGGCTATTGCGAACAAGGCTCATGTTCGGCAGGCTAGCCGCGTCCATGATTCTGATGGAAGACCCCATTTCCCGGCATCCGCGGAGATCAGATGAAGCGTGCCAGGTTGCTCGCGACGACAGCCGTGCTCGTCCTGCTGGCCGGAGGCGCCGTCGCCGCCGCGACCAGGGACGCTCCCCCGTCCACGCCCCGCTACGTCACCGACGACCGGGGACGGGCGCTGATCCTGCACGGCTTCAACACGGCGGGCAGCGCCAAGGGCGCCCCCGACGCCCTGCCCGAGCTGACCCCGGACGACATCGACCGCGAGTACCGGGACATGGGCACGAACTTCGTGCGGTTCCTCATCCAGTGGCGGGCCGTGGAGCCCTCCCCCGGCACCTATGACACGAAATATCTGGACAAGGTGGCTGAGCGGGTGCGGTGGTACTCCGACCGCGGCTACCAGGTCATGCTCGACATGCACCAGGACCTGTGGGGCAACGGCATCACCCCCACCGGCGTCGCCGGTAACGGCGCACCCCGCTGGGCCACCCACACCGACGGCCTGCCGGTGGCCACCGAGCACTTCACCTGGGAGATGTACTACCTGGAGCCCGGCGTCATCCGGGCCTTCGACCACTTCTGGAACACCACCGGCGAGCACCCCGAGCTGATGGACCACTACGCCAAGGCGTGGGCGGCGGTCGCGGCGCGTTTCAAGGACGTGCCCGGCGTTCTCGGGTACGACCTGATGAACGAGCCGTGGGGCGGCTCGGTCCAGGGCGCGGCGTTCGAGACCGGCCCCCTGGCCACCCTCTACCGCAAGAGCATCGACCGGATCAGGGCCGTCGACCAGGACAGCTGGATCTTCCTGGAGCCGCAGGCCGTGGGCGTCAACTGGGGGCTGCCGTCGTCGCTGCCGCGCTTCGACGACCCGCGCGGCGGGCCGCCGCGCATCGCCTTCGCCCCGCACGTGTACCCGCTGCCCCTGGACCTCGGGGACGACTACACCGCGGGCTCCAAGGAGTGGACCGACCGCACGCTGGGCTGGTGGCGCGACAACATCGCGCGGACCGCCGAGCGTATGGGGGCGCCCGTCCTGCTGGGCGAGTTCGGGCTGGACATGACCAGGCCCGGCGCGTCCGACCTGGTGCGGAAGGTCCAGGGGCTGAGCGACGAGGTGGGCACCGGCATGGCCTACTGGTCGCGGGACGCCGACGCGTGGGGGCCGTACGACGTGAAGGGGAAGGCCACCGCTTTGCCGGGCGCGTACGTCAGGGCGTACCCGAGGGCGATCGGCGGCGTCCCGGTCAGCGTCACCTACGGCGAGAACCGCCTCCAGGTCGTCTTCGACGCCAACGAGACCGGCCCCACCGAGATCTACCTGCCCGAGCGCGGCTTCCCGAACGGCGCCCGGGTGGACGGCGGCACGGCCGCCTGGAACGCCGCCCGGCGCATCCTGACGGTCACCACCAAGACCTCGGGCCGCGTCGTCCTGACCGTCACGCCCAACTGATCGGGGCCGGAACAGCGGAACGGCCCCCGCCACGCAGGCGGGGGCCGTTCCGGCGGAAAGCGGTCAGCCCATGTGGACCGGCGCGCCCTCGCTCTTGCGACCGGCCCTGACGAACAGCGTCAGCAGGGCCGTCAGCACCGCGACACCGGTGCTGACCAGGAAGGCGAGATGCATGCCGTCCATGAACGAGTTGTGCACGGCGTCCGTGACCACCTGCGGCAGCCCCGGCGGGGTCGCGCCGAACGCGGCGGCCTTCTCCAGCAGCGTGAGCTGCCCCGGCGGGATCGCCTGCGCCGCCGGGCCGAGGTGACCGGGCAGCGTGTCGGCGATCTCGCCGGCCATCACGGCGCCCAGGATCGCGGTGCCGAGCGCGCCGCCGACCTGCATGGCCGACTGCTGAAGGCCACCCGCGACACCGCTCAGCTCGACCGGCGCGTTACCCACGATGATCTCGGTCGCGCCGACGAACACCGGTGAGAGACCGAAGGCCAGCAGCACGAACGGCAGGCCGCTCTCGATGAACGAGGCGTCGATGCTGAGGCGCGACATGAGGAACATCGAGGACGCGGTGATCAGCAGACCGGCGGCCATCGTGATCTTCGGCCCGAGCTTGCCGATCGCCATGCCGGCCAGCGGCGAGGCCACGATCATGCCCGCGCTCATCGGCAGCATCCGCAGACCGGCGTCGAGCGGGGTCAGGCCGTGCACGCCCTGGAAGAAGAAGCCCAGGAAGAACATCGCGCCGAACATCGCGAACGCGACCATCATCATCAGCAGGGTGCCGATCGAGATCGAGACGTTCCTGAACAGCGACAGCGGCACCAGCGGCTGCTTGGCCCTGCTCTGCCAGAAGATGAACGCGCCGATGAGCACCACGAACGCGGCGATGAAGGTCAGCGTCGTCGAGTCGCCCCAGCCCCACTCGGGGGCCTTGATGATCGTCCAGACCAGCGAGAACATCGCGCCGGACAGCAGCACCACGCCGAGCCAGTCGATGCGGGCGAACGTCTGGACGCGGTTCTCCTTGATCAGCAGGAAGCCCATGATCAACGCGATGATGCCCACCGGGGCGTTGATGAAGAAGACCGACTCCCAGCTCACCTTCTCCACCAGCACGCCGCCCACGATCGGGCCGGCGGCGCTGGAGAGGCCGATGATGGCACCCCAGGCCCCCATCGCCTGGTTCAGCTTCTCACCGGGGAAGGCGCCACGCAGCAGCGCCAGGGCGGCCGGCTGGAGCAGGGCGCCGAAGAGGCCCTGCAGCACCCGCAGGCCGATCAGCGCGCCCACCGGCGACAGGCCGGGGACGACGTCGGCCAGCTCCTGGCTGAGACCGATGCCCACCGAGGACAGGGCGAAGCCGGCCACACCGATCAGGAAGACGCGCTTGTGCCCGAACAGGTCGCCGAGCTTGCCCGCCGTGATCAGGAACACGGCCAGCGCGAGCAGGTAACCACTGGTCACCCACTGCAGGTCGGACAGCGACGCCTTCAATTCCACCTGGATGACGGGGTTGGCGATGCCCACCACCGTGCCGTCCAGCATCACCATGATGACGCCGAGGCTGACCGCCAACAGCACCAGCCATGGGTTCCCGCCACCTGTCCCCGTCTTACCGAGGCCAGGCGACGACGGTTCGACGACCGCCTTCGCGTTAGCCATAAGGTCCCCCTCAGTTACATACCGCCCCAACAAGCGGCATAGGTCTCGTAAGCCTCAGGTAGGGTATGTCAGGCGATGACTTATGACAAACGATTTTAAAAAGACGCCGCATGACTTCTGGCACACTGTGACAGAAAGGTGGCGAAGGGGTGTCCGCTGTGGGTCTACGGGAACGCAAGAAGGAGAAGACGCGCCTCGCGCTCCTCGACGCGGCGCTCGACCTGTTCCTCGAACAAGGGTATGAGTCCACCACGATCGAGCAGATAGCGGGGGTCGTCGAAGTCTCTCCCCGCACCTTCTTCCGCTACTTCACCAGCAAGGACCATCTCGTTCTGTGGTTCCACGACCACGGCGAGGAGATCCTGCTGGAGGAGTTCGCCGCTCGCCCCGCGGACGAGCCCCCGTTCACGTCGCTCATGCACGGCCTGCGGGCCATGGTGGACGACATGCAGGGGTCAACGCCGGAGGACACCGAGAGGTTCCTGAAGCTGCGGCAACTATTCGATAAATATCCGCACCTGGTGGGTCAGTCGGTGGCCCGGGGCGCCATGACGGAGAGCCGGCTGGCCGAGGCCGTCGCCGCCCGCAGGGGCGTCGCCCCCGAGGACGATCAGCTGACGTACCTGATCGTGGCGTTCGCGATGTCCACCATGCGCATCGGCTTCGAGTGCCCCCGCAGGGAGACCACCATGCCGGAGATCGTCTCGCGCATCTCCGAGGCGGTCGCGCTGGCCGAGGCGTCGCTGCGGCCCGGCTGGGACACCCGCCCGGCGGCCTAGTTCATCGTGGGGTCGTCGGGGCAGGTCGCCACGAAGGCCAGCTCCCCCGGCTGGCGCCGCAGCACGTGCCGCCAGAGCGAGCCGGGGTCGCCGTGGAAGGTGTCGCCGGCCTCGGAGTCGACGACGTACCAGGCGCCTTCGGCGATCTCGCTCTCCAGTTGGCCGGAGGTCCAGCCGGCGTATCCGGCGAAGATCCGCATCTGCGCGATCTCGCCCTGGAGGATCTCGGGGGGCGCGTCGAGGTCGACCGTGCCCAGGCGGGAGACGGCCGGGGTGCCGGCGTGGAGCCGGCGCCAGCCGAGCGGCTCCTGCCCGCTCGGGACCGCCGCGAGGGCGAGGGCGCTGTCGGTCTGCACGGGGCCGCCCTCGAACAGCACCGGCGGGCCGGTGACCAGCGGGTCCCAGACCGGCAGCACCTGCGTGACCGAGACGTCGCTCGGCCGGTTGAGCACCACGCCGAGAGTGCCGCCGTCGTGGTCGTGTTCGAGAATCAGCACGACGCTACGCCGGAAGTTGGGGTCGTCAAGAAGCGGCGTCGCCACCAACAAACCGCCGACGTAGATCGCTTCCGCCATACCTCCATCATGAAGGGTGTGGCGGGCTTCCGCTCCCCCGGCTCGACCATGTTACTTTCTGTGCTCTTATGGGCACGATCTGTAGCAAAGATCACGCTTGCAGGGGCTCGGGAGGAGCACATGCGCATCGGTACACGCCTCGTCCTGGCCGCTCTTCCCGTGGGCGCGGTGCTGCTGCTCCCGTCGTCCGCGCAGGCCTGGCCGCTGCCCGACCGGGGTGACCCGTTCACGATGACGACCGACCGGCTCGGTTGCGGTTCGGGGTCCGTACGGGTCACGCTGCGCAACCAGACCGCCCAGCTCGCCCGGTTCGACCTGCGGGTGGACGCGAGGAGCGTGGCGACCGGCTCGATCCCGGCCCGCAAGCAGGTGGTCAGGACGGTCCGGATCAACCGCGGCACCACCCGCGAGATCGAGGCGTTCTCGGTCACCGACACCCATCCCGACACGCTCATCGACTCCACCCGGGTGCGCAACGACTGCACCTGGGGGCGGGAGCGGGGGCACGGCCGCCTGCCGTACACCGGGCCGCCCTCCGACCTGTGGGGCAAGCTGGCCACGGCGGCCGGGCTCGTGGTGATGGGCGGGATCATGTGGTGGTACGGCTCCATCTGGCCCCGTTCGGTCCCCGACGGCCCCCTGTGACCCCGCCCGCACGAAAACCCCGCAAAGGCCCCGGCGGCGCTAGGCGTCCCGCGGGACGAACGCGCCCGCCCGCGCCGCGGCCAGCGTGCGCAGCGCCGCGTCCCGGGCGACCTCCAGGTCCACCGGCTCCTTGGTGACCAGCAGGCGGTAGTAGAGCGGCGCGGAGATCGCCCGGATCACCTCCATCCCGTCGGTGCCCTCGGGCAGCTCACCCCGTTTCACCGCGAGGTCGACGACCTTGGCCCACTCCTCGATGCGCCGCAGGTAGAACGCGCGCAACGCCTGGACGGCCTGCGCGTCGGAGGTGCCCGCCGCGATCACCGCCTGGAACGTGGCCCCGAGCCGGTGGTCGGTGACCGCGCCCACGACGGCCACGGCGTTGGCCAGCAGGTCGCCCTCGATGGATCCCGTGTCGGCGTGCGGTGACGACTGCTCGGCCAGCTCGGTCATCAGGTCCGTCACCAGCCCGGCCCTGCTGCCCCAGCGCCGGTAGACCGTGGTCTTGCCCACGCCGGCCCTGGCCGCCACCTGGTCCATGGTCAGCCCATGGAAGCCGTGCTCGACCAGCTCGTCCTGAGTGGCCTCCAGCACGGCCGCGCGCACGCGCGCGGTGCGGCCCCCTGGCCGCACAGTCCCCGCCAAACGGGACTCTTGTTCCATTAATGCCCCTTTCGTGCTATCGTCGTGCCGCATCTTAACGGAACTCACGTCCCATTAGGGGGATGGCATGACCGTACTCGCCGATCGGCCCCGATCCGATCGCATGACGTCCGCGCAACGGCTGGTTCTGGTGCTCCTGCTGGGGTCCCAGTTCATGCTCGCCGTGGACTTCTCCATTCTGAACGTGGCGCTGCCGGTGATCGGTTCAGGTCTCGGCTTCGCGCTGGCCGACCTCCAGTGGGTGGCCACGGCGTTCGCGCTGGCCGCCGCCGGGTTCACGTTGCTGTTCGGCAGGATCGCCGACCTGTTGGGGCGGCGCCGGCTGTTCCTGGCCGGCATGGTGCTGCTGGGTGTCTCCTCGCTGGCCGGCGGCCTGGCCGTCTCGCCGGGCATGCTGCTGGTCGCCCGGGTCGCCCAGGGCCTGGCCACGGCCGTCGTCACGCCCGCCGGGCTCGCGCTGCTGACCACGTCGTTCCCCGAGGGGCCGCTGCGGGCCAGGGCGCTCGGCCTGAACGGCGCGCTGATGTCGGCCGGGTTCACCTCGGGCGCGATCCTCGGCGGGCTGCTGACCGAGCTGCTGAGCTGGCGGTGGGCGTTCTTCGTCAACGTGCCCGTCGCGCTGGCCGTGGTCGTCGCCGCGCCCGTGGTGCTGCAGGAGAGCCGTCCCGCCGAGCGGCCCGGGATGGACCTGCCCGGCGCGGTGAGCGTGACCGCCGGCCTGCTCGCGCTGGTCTTCGGCCTGACCAGGGCCGGCGAGCACGGCTTCGCCGACGCCCTCGGCCTCGGCGCGCTCGCCGCCGGGGCCGCCCTGCTCGTCGCCTTCTGGTACGTCGAGCGCCGCGCCGCCGCGCCCCTGGTGCCCGTCTCGATCCTGGCCAGGCCCAACGTCACCTGGGGCAACGGCCGGCCTGATCGCCTTCGCCACGGAGACGTCCCTCGTCTTCCTCATGACCCTCTACCTGCAGAAGGTGCTCGGCTACTCGGCCCTGGCGACCGGGCTGGCGTTCGGGGTGCTGGGGCTCGGCACCGTGCTCGGGGGCGTGTTCGCGCCCCGGGTCCTCGGCCGGCTCGGCAGGGGCCGGGCGCTGGCGGCCGGGTTCGGGCTCCAGGCCGTCGCGACGGCGTCGCTGGCGCTGCTGGGCACCGGCCCCGGATGGATCTGGCTGCTGCTGGCGGCCACGTTCGCGGGCGGGATCGGGAACATGGTGGCGATCGTCGGGTTCATGGTGACGGCGACGTCGGGGCTGCCGGACTCCGAGCAGGGCCTGGCCACCGGGCTGGCGACGATGACCCAGCAGGTCGGCATCACCATGGGCATCCCGGTCATGAGCGCCGTGGCCACGGCCGCGATGGGCACCGTGCTCCAGGGGGTGATCGTGGCGGTGCTCGTCAACGCCGTGCTGACGTTCGGCGGAGTGCTGATTTCCCGCAAGCGTTCGGCAATGTCGAACTGATCTGCGCTAGGGTGGCCGCCGTGGGAGAGACGATTCAATCGGTGGAACGGGCGGCCGCGATCCTGCGACTGCTCGCATCGGGCCCCCGCCAGCTCGGCGTGGCAGAGCTGGCCAGGGCGCTGGGCCTGCCCAAGGGCACGCTCCACGGCATCCTGCGCACGCTGGTCCGCGTCGGCTTCGTCGAGCAGGACGCCGCGACCGGCAAGTACCGGCTCGGGGCCACGCTGCTCCACCTGGGCAGCAGCTACCTCGACGTCAACGAGCTGCGCACCCGCTCGATCAACTGGGCCGACGCCCTGGCCGGGCGGAGCAGGGAGAGCGCCTGGATCGGCACCCTGCACGAGGGGCACGTGCTGGTGATTCACCACGTGTTCCGCCCCGACGACAGCATGCAGACCCTCCAGGTCGGCACCTACCTGCCGACGCACGCCAGCGCGCTCGGCAAGGTGCTGCTCGCCTACGACCCGTACGGGGAGTCGCTCGCGGCCCCCCCGCTGCCGGCGTACACCGACCGGACGCTGGTCGACGCCGCCAAGCTGGAGGAGGAGCTGGAGCAGGTCCGGGCCAGGGGGTGGGCGGCCGAGATGGAGGAGCTCACCGAGGGCGAGGTCGCCATCGCCGCCCCGATCAAGGACCCGCGCGGCCTCGTGGTGGGCGCCATCGGCATCCGGGGCGCGGTCGAACGGCTGACCGCCGACGGCGCCCTGACCATGGAGTACGTCTCCTACGTCCGCGACGCCGCCCGCGCGATCACTCGCGATCTGGCCAGATGACCGGTTGAACAACACCGGGGCAAACACGTAACATCGCTCACATCGTTCGACAATGTCGAACCCCGACCCCCAAGCGAGGAACCTCGTGCCTCGACCGCACTACATCGCAGCCATCGACCAGGGCACCACGTCCAGCCGGTGCATCGTCTTCGACCAGGCCGGCAACATCGTCACCGTCGCCCAGCGCGAGCACCGCCAGATCTTCCCCAAGCCGGGCTGGGTCGAGCACGACGCCGAGGAGATCTGGCAGTCGGTCCAGACCGTCATGGCCGAGGCCACCGAGGGGCTCGACATCGCCGCGCTGGGCATCACCAACCAGCGCGAGACCACCGTCCTGTGGGACCGGGAGACCGGGCGTCCCGTATGCCCCGCGATCGTGTGGCAGGACACCAGGACCGACGCGCTCACCCGCACGCTCGCCGAGCACGAGGGGCTGTTCAAGGAGAAGGCCGGCCTGCCGCTGACCACCTACTTCTCCGGGCCGAAGATCCGCTGGCTGCTCGACGCGTACGACCTGCGCGAGCGGGCCGAGCGCGGCGAGGTGCTGTTCGGCACGATGGACAGCTGGCTGCTGTGGAACCTGACCGGCCGCCACCTGACCGACGTGACCAACGCCAGCCGCACGATGCTGATGAACATCCACACGCTGAGCTGGGACGACGACCTGCTCGCCGCCCTCGGCGTGCCGCGCGCGATGCTGCCGGAGATCCGCCCGTCCGCCGAGGTCTACGGCCACACCGCGGCCGGCGTGCCGGTGGCCTCCGCGCTCGGCGACCAGCAGGCCGCGCTGTTCGGCCAGACCTGCTTCGAGCCCGGCGAGACCAAGAGCACCTACGGCTCGGGCAGCTTCCTGCTGATGAACACCGGCCAGGAGCCCGTCGTCTCCCGGCACGGCCTGCTGACCACCGTCGGCTACCAGATCGGCGACGGCCCGGCCACGTACGCGCTGGAGGGCGCGATCGCCGTCACCGGCTCGCTGGTGCAGTGGCTGCGCGACAACCTGGGCCTGATCTCCAGCGCCGCCGAGATCGAGACGCTGGCCAAGACCGTCGACGACAACGGCGGCTGCTACTTCGTCCCGGCCTTCTCGGGGCTGTTCGCGCCCCACTGGCGCTCCGACGCCCGCGGTGTGATCGCCGGGCTGACCGGGTTCGTCACCAAGGGCCACATCGCGCGGGCCGTCCTGGAGGCCACCGCCTGGCAGACCCGCGAGGTCGTCGACGCGATGAACGCCGACTCCGGACTCGACCTGACCACGCTGCGCGCCGACGGCGGCATGACGGCCGACAACCTGCTCATGCAGACGCTGGCCGACGTGCTGGCCGTCCCCGTGATCAGGCCGATGGTCGCCGAGACCACCGCGCTCGGCGCCGCGTACGCCGCCGGCCTGGCCACCGGTTACTGGCCCGACCTCGACAGCCTGCGCGCCAACTGGCACAAGGCGTCGGAGTGGCGGCCGGAGATCGACGAACAGGTCCGCGCGCGGGAGTACCGCAATTGGAAGAAGGCCGTGGCCCGCACCCTCGACTGGGTCGAACAGTAGGACTGGAGCACGTCATGAACATCGCCATCGGCGCCGACCGGGCCGAGATCCGGCACGAGCTCTCCCGCGCCACGTACGACCTGCTGGTGATCGGCGGCGGCATCCTCGGCACCTCCGTCACCTGGATGGCCGCGCAGGCCGGGCTGCGGGTGGCGATGGTCGAGGCGGGCGACTTCGCCGGGGCCACCTCCAGCGCGTCGTCCAAGCTGGTCCACGGCGGCCTGCGCTACCTGCAGACCGGCAACGTCAAGCTGGTCGCCGAGAACCACCGCGAACGCCGCGCCCTGGCCGCCGACATCGCGCCCCACCTGGTCAAACCGCTCAGCTTCCTGGTGCCGATCTACAAGGGCGGCCCGCACGGCGCGGCCAAGCTCGGCGCCGGCGTCTTCCTGTACTCCGCGCTGTCGGTGTTCGGCGACGGCATGGGCAAGGTCATCACGCCGCACCAGGCCATGACCCGCGTCCCCGCGCTGCGCAGCGAGGGGCTGCGCGCCGCCGCCGTCTACGGCGACCACCAGATGAACGACAGCCGCGTCGCCGTCATGACCGTGCGCGCGGCCGTCGACGCGGGCGCGGTCGTGCTCAACCACGCCGAGGTCGTCGGGCTGCGCAAGTCGGGCGGCAACGTAACCGGCAACGTGACGGGGGCCGAGCTGCGCGACCGCCTCGACGGCACCGAGTTCGGGGTGGACGCCCGGCTCGTCCTCAACGCCACCGGCCCGTGGGTGGACCACCTGCGCCGGATGGAGGACCCGCACGCCGCGCCGAGCATCCGGCTCTCCAAGGGCGCCCACCTCGTCATGCGCCGCCACGACCCGTGGAAGGCCGCGCTGACCACGCCGATCGACAAGTACCGGGTCTCCTTCGCCATCCCGTGGGAGGACCACCTGCTGCTCGGCACCACCGACGAGGCGTACGAGGGCGACCCGGCCGACGTGCGCGCCACCGACGCCGACATCGCCCAGATCCTCGACGAGGCCGGTCACGCCGTACGCGACTGCCAGCTCCGCCGCGAGGACATCACCTACGCCTTCGCCGGGCTGCGCGTGCTGCCCGGCGGCCCCGGGCAGGTGTCGGCCGCCAAGCGGGAGACCGTGGTGACCAGGGGCGCGGGCGGCATGTTGTCGGTCGCGGGCGGCAAGTGGACCACCTACCGGCACATCGGCAGGCACGTCCTGGAGACCCTCTCCCGCCTGCCGGGCCGGCCGCTCGGCGACGACCTGGCCGACATCCTGCCCGCCGTGCCCCTGCCGGGCCTGGCCAGCCCGGACGCCGTCGCCATGCGCCTGTGGACCGAACGCGAGCCGGGCGCCCGCATGGACCCGCTGGTCGCCCGCAACCTGGCCACCCACTACGGCACGATCGCCTTCGACGTGGCCCGGCTCATCCGCGACGACCCGTCGCTCGGCGAGCGCATCCACCCCGACGGGCCCGACATCTGGGCCCAGGCCGTCTACGCCCGCGACCACGAATGGGCGGCCACCGTCGACGACGTCGTGCGCCGCCGCACCACGCTCACCGTGCGCGGCCTCGACACGCCCGACGTCCGCACCCGCATCGAGCAGCTCCTCGCCTGACCGCCACCCGGGCCGCGGCGGCGCCCCGCCGCCGCGGCTGCGACGAACGTCACCGCAGATCACAGGTTCGAAGCGGCCGGTACGGGGAATCCGAGAAGTCGCATCCGTCGCCGAGGCCCCCCGGCCGCATCGAGGCGTCGGAGCGCCTACCGGCTGAACACCCTCTTCTGCCGCCCCTATGGAGGTGACGTCATGTCCGCCAAGTCCCGGCTGCACATCGCGATGGTGGCTCCCCCGAGGTTCGAGAACCCGCCCCGCTCGTACGGCGGCGTCAAGGTCATGATGGACGACCTCACGCGGTCCCTGCTCAGACTGGGCCACCAGGTCACCCTGATCGGCGCCGGCCGGTCGGGCACTTCACCGCACGTCCTGGCCGCCTACACCCAGCCGCCTTCCCACCCGCTGGACGAACCCGTCCCTGGGACGGCGGTCCCCGACGTCCGGCCGGCGGACCTGGACGTGGACGTCGTCCACGACCACTCCCCGGCGGGCTCGGTGACCGCCCTGAACCCCCGGATCCCGACGGTGACGACCGTGCACGGCCCGGCCTCGGGCGAGCAGGCCGAGCGCTACCGCCGGCTCGGCGACTCCGTCGGCCTGGTGTCCACCTCGACGTTCCAGCGTATGCAGGCTCCCGACCTCAACTGGCTGGGCACCGTGCACAACGGCGTGGACCTGAAGAGCTTCCCCTTCCGCGAGCACAAGGAGGACTACGCGCTCTTCCTCGGCCGGTTCAGCCCCGGTAAGGGCGCCCACCTGGCCATCGACGCCGCGCGGCAGGCCGGCCGGCGCATCCTGCTCGCCGGCCGGCTGAACGAGCCGTCCGAGCTCGAGTACTTCGACAGCCACATCCGTCCCCGGCTCGGCGACGACGCCGTCTATGTCGGCGAGGCCGACGGCCCGCGCAAGCGCGAGCTGCTGGCCGACGCCCACTGCCTGCTCTTCCCCAGCCGCCGGGAGGAGGCGTTCGGCATGGTCATGATCGAGGCCATGGCGAGCGGCACCCCAGTGGTCGCGCTGCGCGGCGGCGCCGTGGGCGAGGTCCTCGTCGACGGCATCACCGGCTACGTCTGCGACGACCCCGCCGACCTGGCCGAGGCCGTCGCGGCCGCGGGCGGCCTGCACCCGGCCGACTGCCGCATGCACGTCAAGCGCAACTTCGACGCGCTCGGCATGGCCATGGGCTACGAGAAGATCTACGAACTGAGCATCCGCGACCGGCGTCCGGCGCCGTTCGCCGCCTGACCCGCGCGTTCCCGTGCGGCGGATCGCCGCCGCACGGGGTGTCGCCCCCGTCCCGGGGGAAGGGGGTAGGCATGCGCACTGCCATGAACGAGGCTCTGATCAGGCATTTCACCGACCTGCGCGACGGCGTCCACGGCGGCGTCACCGCGCGGGAGGACAAGGAACGCCTGTTCGCCACGGCGGTCGAGCTGCTCGACCCCGTGGCGCGGGCGACGCTGGACGAGTACAACGCCGACCTGCTCCTCGGCACGGGGCAGGTGGTGGCCAGCGGGCTCACCAGGTCTCAGGAGGGCGGCCTCAACGCCATGTGGTCGCTCACGTGGCCGGAGCAGCGCGACAAGGACATCCTGCCGATCGCGATCGTGGCCCACTACGGCGCCGACTTCCACCACCCGCACCTGCGCGGCAACACGGTCGGCGACTGGCCGCTGAACGTCTTCGACCACTCCGACGCGGCGGGCCAGCTGACCACCCTGCGCGCCATCGCCGCCGCCGACGCCCACAACCTGGTCTTCCAGGAAAGCTACCGCCTGATCCCCGCCGTCACCCGGTAGGCATCTTCGTTCTCACGGCTTCGAGCCTTCTGTCCGCACGGCCCGTTCGCGCTTTTCGTCTTTTACGGCTTCGCGTGGTCGAGCCACCCGCCGTACTTCGGCTGATGGCCCTCCATGTCACGCCCTCTGACCCTTCACCGGCGCGCCGCCGTGACGGTGCGCTCTGTGGGCCGTCTGGGTGCGGGGGCCGACCCTGCCTTGGATCGGCCCCGCTGGATCACGCCTCGGTGAAGCCTCGGGCTCGGCCGCCGGCGCTTTCGCGGACCGCGGCGGCCACCGCCGTCGCCACGTCGGGGTGGAAGACGCTCGGCACGATGTAGTTGGGGCCCAGCTCCTCCGGTGTCACCACGGCCGCCAGCGCGCCCGCCGCGGCCAGCAGCATCTCCTGGGTCACCCCGCCGGCCTGCGCGTCGAGCAGCCCGCGGAACACCCCCGGGAAGGCCAGCACGTTGTTGATCTGGTTGGGGTAGTCGGAGCGGCCGGTCGCCACCACGGCGGCGTGCTCGCGCGCGTCGTCGGGCGAGACCTCGGGCTCGGGGTTGGCCAGCGCGAACACCACGGAGTCCTTGGCCATCGTCGCGATGTCGTCGCCGGTCAGGATGCCGGGCGCGGACACGCCCACGAACACGTCGGCGTCCTTGACCGCGCCGCGCAGGTCGCCCGCGTAGCCGTCGGCGTTGGTGTGCTCGGCGATCCAGCGCAGGGAGTCGTCGAGGTCGTCGCGGCCCTTGTGCACGGCGCCCAGGTAGTCGCAGACGACCACGTTGCGGGCACCCGCCGCCAGCAGCAGCCGCAGCACCGCGTTCCCGGCCGCGCCGGCGCCGGCCATCGTGATCTTGACGTTCTCGATGGACTTGTTCACCACGCGCAGCGCGTTGGTCAGCGCCGCCAGCACGCAGATCGCCGTGCCGTGCTGGTCGTCGTGGAAGACGGGGATGTCCAGCAGCTCGCGCAGCCGGCGCTCGACCTCGAAGCAGCGCGGCGCGCCGATGTCCTCCAGGTTGATGCCGCCGAACCCGGGCGCGATGAGCTGCACCGTGCGGACGATCTCGTCGACGTCCTGGGTGTCGAGGCAGATCGGCCAGGCGTCGATGCCGGCGAACCGCTTGAACAGGGCCGCCTTGCCCTCCATGACCGGCAGCGCGGCCTCCGGCCCGATGTTGCCCAGCCCCAGCACCGCCGACCCGTCGGTGACCACGGCCACCGAGTTGCGCTTGATCGTCAGGCGCCGCGCGTCCTCCTTGTTCCTGGCGATGGCCATCGACACGCGCGCCACGCCCGGGGTGTAGGCCATGGACAGCTCGTCGCGGTTGCGCAGCGGCACCTTCGACTTCATCTCGATCTTGCCGCCGAGGTGCATGAGGAAGGTGCGGTCGGAGACCTTGTGGATGACGACGCCCTCGACCGCCTCCAGCTGGTCGACGATGGCCTGCGCGTGGTCGGTGTCGCGGGCGGCACAGGTGACGTCGATGCGCAGCTTCTCGTGGCCCGCGTTGGTGACGTCGAGGGCGGTCACCACGCCTCCGGCCGACTCAACGGCGTGGGTGAGCTGGCTCACGGCCTTGCCGCCTGCGGGCACCTCGAGACGCACGGTTATGGAGTACGACACACTCGGGACGGTCGCCACGTCAATCGCTCCTTCGGGACTGACCAAGAAGTCATCCAAGGATAGGGGGCATCAGGTCAACCCAGTGCCGTCGCTGCGGTGACGATGAGATCGACACACGCGGGAACGGGAATCGTCGTGCTGTCGAGCACAAGGTGATAGTGGCACGGATCGCCCGGATCCGCCCGGTAGAAGTGGCGGACGTAGGCCGTCCTGGCCCGGTCGTTGTCCTCGATGACGGCCCGCGCCTCGCGCTCGCTCGTGCCGCTCAGCGTGGCCGTCTGGCGGACCCGGCGTTTGAGCGGCGCGTCGAGCCTGACGTGCAGAGCGCCGGGAAGGTCGGCCAGCACCAGGGCGCCGGCGCGGCCCAGGAAGACGCCTCCCTGGGCCAGGGCCATCTCCTTCATCATGCGCTCGGTGCGCCGGACGAACTCCTCGGGCGGCAGCGGCATCGCACCGGGGACGTACATGTCCACGCCGCCGAAGGTGACCGTGGGCAGCCGGATGGCGCCCGACAGCAGCCTGCCGAGCCCGTGCTCGGCGCGGTCGTCATGGGCCAGCGCCTCCTCCAGCGTGCAGCCGAGTTCCTTGGCCACGGCGCTGGGGATGGCACGGTCGACGAAGGGCACGCCGAGCCGTTCGGCGACGGCCGGGCCGATGTGGCTGCCGGCCGTGCCGTAGGCCGCGGAGATCGTGACGACCCGCATACCTCCAGGTTAGAACAGGGCACTCGCCAATGCTCTACGCGCTTTTGCCAAAGATGGGTCGTCTGACGGCAACGCGTCGAAAAGTCCGAGCAAGTGCTTTCTGGCCCGGTCGCGGTCGTCGCCCGACGTGCGCTTGACCACGGCCACGACGCGCTCGAACGCCTCGTCGACCGCGCCGGAGAGCATCTCCAGGTCGGCGGCCAGGAGCTGCGCGTCGACGTCGGACGGGTCCTGGAGGCGCCGCTGCACGTCGGCCGGGTCGGCCGCGGAGGTGCGCTTGATCAGGCCGACGCCCGCCAGGCCCATCTTGGCGTCCTCGTCGCCGGGGACGCGGGCCAGCAGGCGCTGGTAGGCCGCCTCGGCCGCGTCGAGGTCGCCGGCGTCGATGGCCTGCTCGGCCGCCACCAGGTCGGGGTCGGCGGGCGGCCCGGCGGGCGCCTCCGGCCCCTCCTCGGCCGCCGGCGGCCGGGCGTCGGGGTTGGCCTGGTAGAACTGCTCGACCGCGCCCATCAGCTCGTCGAGCCAGCGGCGCACCTCCTGCTCGGGCAGCACCTGCTGGAAGCCGGTGACCGCCTGCCCCTGGAAGATGGCCAGCACGGTCGGCACGGCCTGCACCCGCAGCGCCTGCGCGATCTGGGGGCTGGCGTCGACGTTGACCTTGGCCAGCACGGCCCGGCCGCCCAGGTCACCGATCACCTTCTCCAGCACGGGGCTGAGCTGGGCGCTGCCGGGCGCCCGCGGCGACCACAGGTCGAGCACCACCGGCACGGTCATCGACCGGTCGATGACGTCCGTCGTGAACGTCTCCTCGGTCACGTCGACGACCGAGGCCGAGGTGGCCCCCTGGGGACCGGCGGCCTCCCGCCGGACCTGGGCCTCCAGTGCCTGTTTGCGCGCGCCCAGGTCCACAGCTCCGTAGAGCGACCCGGGCCTAGAGAAGTCCGCCATGCTCCTCATCTTGCCGCATGGACGGGCCCGCGAAGTCACCAGCCGCCACCCTCAGCGTGCGGAGCTGGTCGAAGATCTGGCGGAGTTCGTCCTCGGCGTACATCGTGAGGCCGAACTCGGCGGCCATCAGGTCGTCGGTGGCCCGGCGCACGACCTCCCTGCCCTTGCCGGTGATCTCGGCGAGCACGCCGCGGCCGTCGCGGGGGTTGGGCAGGCGGCGGACGAACCCGGACTTCTCCAGCCTGTCCACCGTGTTCGTGACGCTGGTGGGGTGGACCATGAGCCGTTCGCCGATCTTCCACAGCGGCAGCGAGCCGGTGTGGCTGAAGGTCAGCAGGACCAGGGCCTCGTAGCGGGCGAAGGTGAGGTCGTGGGGTTTCAGCAGGGAGTCGAGCTGCGATAGCAGGATCTGCTGTGCTCTCATGATCGAGGTGACCGCGGCCATCGCGGAGGAAGGCCCGAAGCGGGCACGCCAGCTCTCCGCGGCGCGGTCGATGGGATCGAACGGCAGATTGAGCGGCTTCGGCTGGGACACAGCGCTACGGTAGCGTGCCTCTCGTCCCGGTTTCGTCGGGCTACCTGGAGCGACAGGCTTCACCGCTTGACCAAGAATCCGACCGTCAATCATCACGCTCCGTTATGGTTCTCTCACGTAAGGTGACGCGGAAGCCAAGTCCATCTGCCGTGGGGACGGGTCTGGGCTGGCATTCTTCCGCTTTGCCGAGGGCACGGGGGGTGCTTGGTGAACATCAACGGGATACAGGGTGCGTGAGCACTCGGGCGTTACACGCGAGGAGCTGAAGCACAGCGCGGCCGTGACAGTGGCGGTGCTGCTCGCTCTCGGCCTGGTCGCGGCGTGGAACGTCCTGATACCCGGCGTCGACGCGTGGGAGAACATCCTGGCCGCGGTCATCGGCTCGTTGCGGATGACCGGGCCGGTGGCGGCCGCGTTCGCCGCCTGGGTGGCGTTGCGCAAGCGGCGCGCCCTGCGCGGGCGGTCGCTCACGACGTGGCGGGCGCTCAAGGCGCCGCTGGCGATCGTGGTGGTGGTGCTGGGCTCGTTCGGCGCGACGGTGCTGGTGCTGGCGGTCAAGACCGTGCTCACCGACCAGGCGGGGCGGCTCAGCCTGTCCGGCCTGGGCATGGGCATGGCGGGCCTGGCGCTCTACGCGGTGATCGGGTGGGTGGCCGGCTGGGTCGTGCCCAAGGCGCTCACGCCGCCGATCGCGGGGCTGGCCTGCTACGTCGCCTTCTCCTGGCTGGCCGACGACCGGGGGCTGGCCGACCGGCTGGTGCCGGGCACGGGCGAGCCGTACGACCTGTTCCAGGGGCTGGGCGGGGCGCCGTTCTTCGACCAGACGATCTGGCTGCTCGGCATCACCTGCGCGCTGCTGCTCGGCTGGGCGGCGCTGGTGACCAGGCAGGCCCTGGTGCTGGCGTGCGCGCTGCTGGCCGTGCTGGCGGCGGGCATGGGCGTGTCGCGGATGCTGGCCCACCCCAAGCCGGCCGCGGCCGAGGACATCGCCTACGCCTGCCAGGAGTGGCCGATCACGGTCTGCCTGCACCCCGGGATGCGGGCCGGGCAGACCGAGCTGGGCGCGGTGTTCACGCAGATCGCCTCGCGCCTGGCCGGCACGCCGGCCGCGTTCACGCGGGTGGAGCAGCGGCCGCTGGACGAGCCGCTGAAGCCCTCCAACGGCCTGGCGCCGATCCACGTGCCCGACCTGTCGGCGGGGTTCGCCGAGGAGGCGGCCTACGAGTACATCGACGCGCTGGCCGCCCGCTGCCCCGGCACGCCGGCCGACGGCTACCGGGAGATCGTGATGGCCTGGCTGCGCGGCGAGCCGCTGCCCGGCGGGCCGCTGCCCGAGCACCAGTACGCCGCGTCCTGGTTCTCCGGCCTCGACGAGCACCAGCGCAGGGAGTGGCTGCGCATGTTCTACAGCGACTTCCAGGCGTGCCGGCTGTCCAGCACGCACTTCGGCGGCGGTCCGGCCCCCACCGCCGTCATCACGCCCCCCACCGGCGCCACGCCCGAGAGCAGCCACGTCTACCCGGTCTATCCCGACCCCGGCACCCCGAGCACCTCCCGCTGAGGACGAAGATGTCACCCTACGGGTGGCACTGATGATCGCCGAGCGGGTAGTCATGCCCCATGACGACTTCCCAGACGACGCCGCCGGAGCTGGCTCCCCGGCGGCGGCGCAGGTGGCGATATGCGGCGGGGCTCCTCGTCCTGGCGGTCCTGCTCGTGGTGGGCGGCCGGCTGGCCTGGACCTGGCTCAACCCGTTCGGAGAGCAGACCGTCGACCGCAGCCAGCCGGTGCTGCTGCAGTCCATCAAGGACCTCAGCCGGTTCGAGGCGGCCACGGGCACCTTCCAGGTCGTCGTCGACCTGGAGAAGGACGCCAACTTCCTGCCCGACGCGGTCAAGGGCACCCGCACGCTGTTCGTGGGCGCGGGCGGCGTCGACGCCTACGTCGACTTCTCGGCCATGGGGGCGGGCGCGGTGACCGTGAACAAGGAGCGCACCGAGGCCACCGTCCGGCTCCCGCGCGCCCAACTGGAGAAGCCCAACCTGGACAACAGCCGCTCGTACGTGTTCGCCCAGCAGCGCGGCCTGCTCGACCGCGTCCAGGACTTCCTGTCGGGCTCCCCGGGCGACCAGCGCGAGCTCTACCTGCTGGCGGAGAAGAAGATCACCGAGGCGGCCGTGGCCAGCGACCTGCGGGCGCGGGCCGACGCCAACACCAAGTCGATGCTCACCGGCATGCTCAAGTCGCTCGGGTTCGCCAAGGTGACCGTGAAGTTCACCGACGAGCCCTGACGGGCTTCCTTACCCTGCCCACGGACCGCTCCACCTCGGGTGACGCAGTCCGTCCGCGTTCCCGCCTAGGTATGCCGAGGCGTCCTTAGTCCATGGGCGCGTCTGCCTAAGTACCTCCCTACCTGCCCCGACCCCGGCAGATAGGACATCCGCCCGATGTGGCGGGAGGGGCCTTAGGAGGAGTCTCAAGAGTGCAGGGAACAAGGAACACGACCAGCAGGAGCATCGGATGAACGCCGAACTCGAGTACTCCGTCATGCAGCACCACGCCGCCGAACTCCGTCAGGCCGCCGCCGAGCAGCGGCGCGTACGGGAAGCGCTGAAGGGACAGCGTTCCGAGCGTCGCCACCGCTCGGTCTTCGCCAAGTTCCTGGCTTCATGACCGCCCACAAGCAGCCCGGCCGCAACCTCCCTCGCGGCCGGGCTGAGATGCCCCCTTAGGGGGGCGCGTCCGGCGCCGGATTCCTGGCCGGCCCGAGCGCAGCGTCAGCGACACCCCGGTCCCGTTCCTGGTGGGACCGGGGTGTCGCGCGTTTACGCCGTACGTCGCGGGGGCTCGTACGGCGCCCGGAGGACACTGACGGAAGATGTCAGGGATCGGCCCATACCGTCCGGGCATGGACAACAGCTTCGACTTCTTCGTCGGCACCTGGACCTCACGGCAGCGGCGGCTGCGCAAGGCGCTCGCCGGCAGCGACGAATGGTACGAGTTCACCGGCCACACCAGGTGCTGGAGCGTCCTGGACGGCGCGGGCAACATCGACGAGGTCACCTTCCCCGGCGAGGGCTCCGCCGGGGTGACCTTACGCCTGTACGACAAGGCGGCCGACACGTGGGCGCTCTACTGGGCCGGCAGCACCACCGGCATGTCCCTGCCGCCCGTCGTGGGCCGCTTCGACGACACCGGTGTCGGCCTGTTCACCTGCGACGACGTGTACGACGGCAGGCCGATCCAGGTGGCCTACGTCTGGTCGGACATCACCGGCGAGTCGTGCCGCTGGGAGCAGCGGTTCTCCCCCGACGGGGGGACGACCTGGGAGACGAACTGGACGGCCGACTTCACCCGCGTCCCCTGAATCCTTTTCGGGGGTCGGTGCCTCTCATGTCCGTACAACGGAACGAGACAATGGGAGACCATCATGGTGATTGCCATCGCGGCCGGGGCTGCGGCCGTACTGATCTGCACGTGCGTGGTCGTACTGCGGCGAAGGAGCAAGGAACGTGGCTGACCCGCAGCGCCTGGCCGGGCCCGCCGGGCCCGGCCAGGTGGCCCCGGAGCCGCCCGGCGGCGGGCGCGCGTGGTCGGACGAGCAGCTGATCAACGCGGCCCGGGCCGGCGACGCCGACTCGATCGCCGCGCTGGTGTCGGGCGCCCACCCGCACGTGCGGCGCTTCGCCCACACGCTGTGCGCCACGCCGGAGGACGCCGAGGACGCCGCCCAGGAGGCGCTGATCGTCCTGTACCGCAAGATCGGCACCCTGCGCGCGTCCGGAGCGCTGGCCTCGTGGATGTTCCGGATCATCCGCAACGAATGCATCAGGCGGGCCCGCCTGATGCTGCGCCCCGGGCCGCCCGCGCCCTCCTCGGCCGCCGCGCAGTCGGCCGAGGAGGAGATGTTCGAACGGCTGGAGGCCGCGCGGGTGGCCGAGGCCATCGCGGCACTCCCCGCCGACCAGCGGCGGGTGCTCATCATGCGGGACGTCCAGGGGCTCAGCGGCCGCATGGTCGCCGACGCCCTCGGGCTGAGCGTGCCCGCGATGAAGTCCCGCCTGCACCGCGCCCGTGCAACCGTGCACGGCCTGCTGTCCCAAGGAGCCCTCCATGACTGAGCCCACCGCGGGGACGTCACTGCCCCGTCACCTGGCCCGCGGCGCGCTGGGCTTCGGCGCGCTGATCGCCTCGGTCGCGCTGATCCCGTGGACCGGGCCGGTCAGCCTGGTGCTCGCCGTCGTCGGCGCGATCGCCCTGCGCGGGTGCCCGGCGTGCTGGGTGATGGCGCTGGTGCAGCTCGTCTCGATGGGACGCATGCAGCGCACCTGCACCGACGGCGTGTGCGAGCTGGTCCCGGCGGGCGGGCGGCACACGGGCAAGGGCGCGGCTCATTGACCGCGCCCTGACCGGCGACCGTGCACAGGGGTGGCGGTGGCCCGGCCGGCGCGGTAAACGCCGTAGGCCCACCCGATCAGGACGAACGGGTGGGCCAGGACGGGTCAGGGCACGCGGATGACGAGCGCGTCGCCCTGCCCGCCCCCGCCGCACAGCCCGGCCGCCCCCAGGCCGCCGCCCCGCCGCTTCAGCTCGTACGCCAGCGTCAGCACGATCCGCGCCCCCGATGCCCCGATCGGGTGCCCCAGCGCGATGCCGCCGCCGTTGACGTTCACCTTGTCCAGCGGCACGCCGAGTTCCTTGGCCGACTGCAGGACCACGCTCGCGAAGGCCTCGTTGATCTCGATCAGGTCGAGATCGTCCGTGGTCAGCCCCTGCTTGGACAGCGCGTGCTTGATGGCGTTGGCCGGCTGCGACTGCAGGGACGCGTCGGGCCCGGCCACGTTGCCGTGCCGGCCGATCTCCGCCAGCCACGGCAGCCCGAGCTCCTCCGCCTTGGCCTTCGACATGACCACCACGGCGCACGCGCCGTCGGAGATCTGCGAGGCCGACCCGGCGGTGATGGTGCCGTCGGCGGCGAAGGCCGGGCGCAGCTTGGCCAACGTCTGCGCGGTGGTGTCACCGCGGATGCCCTCGTCCTCCCGGACGACCACCGGCTCGCCGCGGCGCTGCGGGATCTCGACCGGGACGATCTCCTCCTCGAAGACGCCGTTCTTGGTGGCGGCGGCGGCGAGCTGGTGGGAGCGGGCCGACAGGGCGTCCTGCTCGTCGCGGGCGATGCCGAGCCGGGCGTTGTGCCGCTCGGTCGACTCGCCCATCGCGCACTGGTCGAAGGCGCAGAACAGGCCGTCGTGGGCCATGGAGTCGACGACGTCGGAGCCGCCGTACTTGACGCCCTTGCGCAGGCCCGGCAGCAGGTGGGGGGCGTTGGTCATGGACTCCATGCCGCCCGCGACCACGATGTCGAACTCGCCGGCGCGGATGAGCTGGTCGGCCAGGGCGATGGCGTCGAGGCCCGACAGGCAGACCTTGTTGACGGTCAGCGAGGGCACGGTCATCGGGATGCCGGCCTTGACCGCGGCCTGGCGGGAGGGGATCTGGCCCGCGCCCGCCTGGAGCACCTGGCCCATGATCACGTACTCGACGGCCTCGGGGGCCACTCCGGCACGTTCCAGGGCGGCCTTGATGGCGATACCGCCCAGCTCTACGCCGGACAGCCCGGACAGGGCGCCGAGCAACTTGCCGATGGGGGTACGAGCTCCGGCGACGATGACGGAACTGGACATTGGCGGCGGCCTCCTGTGCTCACGAGGGGTTCTTTGACACCATACCCACGAGTAGGAGCTCGCCCGCTATGGAGGTAGGCCACACAATGTTCATGCGCATCGACCACATCGGGATCGCCTGCCACGACCTGGAGGAGAAGATCGCCTTCTTCTCGGAGACTTTCGAGCTGACCGTCGTGGCCCGCGAGGTCAACGAGGCGCAGGGCGTCAAGGAGGCGATGCTGCACATCGCCGACGGCGAAGGCGGGGGCTCCTACATCCAGCTGCTGGAACCGCTCTCCGACGACTCGCCCGTAGGAAAATTCCTCGCCAAACGGGGCGAAGGTGTCCACCATGTGGCATTTGGGGTTTCCGACGTCGCCGAGGCCATGACTAAGATCAACGAGAAGGGCGTGAGGGTGCTGGACGAACGTCCGCGTCACGGTTCGATGGGGTCGCAGATCGCGTTCCTGCACCCCAAAGATGTGGGAGGAATGCTCACCGAGTTGGTCCAAGCGGCCTCGCGCTAACAAACGGAAATATCGTTCATAAGTAACTAGTCACGCAGAAAGCTGGACGGGGCCCGAAGGTGGCACCAGCGGAGTACGCTGGCTTCCCACCGGACAGGGAGCCTGCCGCGAGGCACAGGCTCCTGGCTCGGCTGCCCCGAACCCCCCGTCCGGCCCGTGTAGCCGTCTCGACAACCCAGGATCGAGCCTCCATGCAGTCCGACATCGACGCCCAGCTCAACAACTTCTTCGAGGACGCCCCGGCACGCGAGTTCGACGTCGTGCTCAGGGGCTACGACCGGCACCAGGTACACGACCACCTCAAGCAGCTCGACCTGGAGCTACGCCAGTCCAGGGAGCAGGTCACCAACCTGCAGCGCGATCTGTCCGACTCCCAGCGCCAGCTGCAGGAGCAGGAGCGTCCGACGTACTCCGGTCTCGGCGCCCGCATCGAGCAGTTGCTGCGCCTGGCCGAGGAGCAGGCCACCGAGCTCGTGCAGGCCGCCCGGACCGAGGCCAACGAGATCAAGGCCGCCGCCAAGGTCGAGGCCGCCGACCTGCGGGCCGCCGCCGAGGCCGAGGCCGCCGAGAAGCGGGCCCAGGCCACGCGGGAGAGCGACGACATGCGCTCCACCGCCGAGCGGGACGCCGAGGAGATCCGCTCCACCGCCCGCCGCGAGGCCGACGAGCTGACCAACACCACCGAGCGCGAGGCCGCCAAGCTGCGGGCCACCGCCGACCACGAGGTGGCCGAGAAGCGGGCCGACGCCGAGCGCGAGATCGCCAAGCTCCGCACCACCACCGAGCGCGAGGTGGCGCAGCTGCGCGCCTCGACCAAGCGCGAGCGCGACGAGGTGCTGACCACCGCCAAGCGGCAGGCCGACGAGATGCGCGCGCAGGCTCAGCGGGTGCTGGAGGAGTCGGAGGCCAAGCGGGCCCAGGACGAGGCGGAGTTCGAGATCCAGCTCGCCTCCCGCCGGGAGGAGGCCGAGCGCCAGGAGGCCGAGCGCCACGCCACCGCCCAGGCCAACACCCAGAAGATGGTCGCCGAGGCCGAGCAGCGGGCCGCCACGGCCGAGTCGCGCGCCACGAAGGCCACCCAGCAGGCCGAGCAGACCCGCCGCGAGGCCGACCTGCACGCCAAGCAGCTGGTCGCGAACGCCCGCAAGAGCTCCGAGACGGTAATGGCGGAGGCCAAGTCCAGCGCCGAGACGATCGTCACCGAGGCGAAGAACGACGCCGAGCGCACCCGCACCACGATGCAGCGCCAGGTCGACGAGCTGACCAGGCAGCGCGACAGCATCACCAGCCACCTGGCCCAGCTGCGCCAGCTGCTCGGCGGCGCCGCCCTGCCGGGCCTGGAGCCGGAGCCCGCGGTCGCCGCGGCCCCGGCCAAGCCGGCCATCGCCGCGCCGGCCGCCGAGCCGGTCGCGCCGCCCACGACGCCCGCTCCCAAGGTCGAGGCCAAGAGCGAGGACGACGCGGAATGGTGGCAGGAGTGACGGCGGGCTAGACGGGAGACCGCACACGGGGGCAGCGAACGGTTGGAAGAGAGCCTGGTGACCTTGGGTCGCTAGGCTCTCTTTCTGTTTCACCGACACCTCCCGTCCCCCCTAGGAGCCCGCCGTGTCCGCAGAAACCGAGCCCAGGACCGCCGAGGAGGCCGAGGCGCCGCAGGAGTCCGGGGCCACCGAGGAGGCGGCGCCGTACGGGCTGCCGGGCAAGCCGTTCGCCCGCGGGCCGTTCCTGTTCGGGCTGGTGGGCGGGCTGGGCGTGCTGACCGCCATCGCGCTCGCCCAGATGATCGAGAAGTCGCTCAGCACGATCATCCTCATCGTCGTGGCGATGTTCCTGGCCGTGGGCCTCAACCCGGCGGTCGAGGCGTTGCAGCGGCGCGGCCTGGGCAGGCGGCCGGCGATCTCGATCGTGTTCACCGGGGTGGTCGTGGCGTTCGCGCTGTTCGGCCTGGCCGTGGTGCCGCCGGTCAGCCAGCAGTTGTCGGAGTTCATCGCGGCCGTGCCCGGCTACATCACCGACCTGAGCAACCATCCGACGGTCCGCCAGATCGAGGCCGAGTACCACGTGCTGGCGCAGGTGCGCCAGTTCGTGACCAGCACGCTCGGGCCCGCGCTGGCCAGCGGCATCATGGGCGCGGGGCTGGTGGTGCTCAACGGCGTGTTCACCACGGTGACGCTGCTGGTGCTCATGCTGTACTTCCTCGGCTCGCTGCACACGATCAAGGAGTACCTGCTCAAGCTCGTCCCGGCCTCGCGCCGGCCGCGTACGTCGGCCATCACCGAGCAGATCCTCACCGGCATCGGCGGCTACGTCGCGGGCAACGTGCTCATCTCGGTCATCGCGGGCGTGCTGACCTGGATCTTCCTGTCGATCGCCGGGGTGCAGTACGCGCTCGCGCTCGCCCTCGTCGTGGCCCTGACCGACCTGATCCCACTGGTGGGCGCCACGATCGGGGCGGTGCTCGTCACCGGGGTCGCGCTGCTGCAGTCGCTGCCGGCCGGCATCGCCTGCGCCATCTTCTTCGTGGTCTACCAGCAGGTCGAGAACTACTTCATCTACCCCAGGGTGATGAAGCGCTCGGTGGACGTGACGCCCGCCGTGACGGTGATCGCCGCGCTGTTCGGCGGCGCCCTGCTCGGCATCGTCGGAGCGTTGCTGGCGATCCCGGTGGCCGCCGCCATCGCGCTGATCATCCGGGAGATCGTGCTGCCCCGCCAAGCTCGGTCCTGAGGAACTCGGTCACCGTCGCGTTGAACGCCTCCGGCTGCTCGACCGCGCTCAGGTGACCGGCCTTCGGGATGACCTCCAGCCTGCCCTCGGGCGCGGCCCGCGCCATGGCCTCGGCGTCGGCGGGCGGTGACAGCTCGTCCTCCTCCCCCACGACGATCAGCAGGGGCACCTTGAGCTCGCCCAGCGTGCCGAAGGAGTCGGGACGCGCGGCCATGGCCCGTTGCGCCCAGGCCACGGCCCCCGGCGGGGCCGACTGCACCAGGCCCTTGACCCGGCCGAAGACCATGGCCCTGCGTTCCTTGGTCGTGGGCCCGATGAGCGCCGGCAGCACCTCGCTGACCAGCACCTCGCTCCCCTCCTCCAGCACGGCGCGCGCGATGCGTTCCCTGTTGTCCCTGGCGGCGGGCTGGTCGGGGGCGGCCTTGGTGTCGGCCAGGACCACGCCCAGCACCCGGTCGGGATGCCGGCGGCAGAACGCCATGGTCACGTAGCCGCCCATCGACAACCCGCCGACCACCGCCCGGTCGATGCCCTCGTCGTCGAGCAGCCTGGCGACGTCGTCGGCCATCAGATCGAGGGAGGGCTCGTCGTCGCCCAGCCGGGAGCCGCCGAACCCGCGCAGGTCGGGGGTGATGACCCGGCAGACCGTCGACAGCCCTTCGCGCTGGGCCAGCCACATCGCCGACGACAGCGGGAACGCGTGAAGCAGCACAACCGGGAGTCCGCTCCCGGCCGATCTCGTGTAGAGCTGCACGGACCACACGGTAGCCCGGTTCACGTAGACATTCACTTATTGACCTATGCCGGTATACCGCGATAAGCCCGGCCGCTTCCGGACATTGCCCTGCGGTGGTTCCAGCACGCACAATCCTGGCGAGGTGATAGCGATGGCCGGAACCCGTCCCGCCCTCCCCGACGCCACCAACAACGCCTTCCTGCAGGAGGCGTTGAACGAGGTCAACGCCCACCGGGCCAAGCACCACGCGCCCCCGCTCACGATGGACCCGCTGCTGGTCGAGTACGCCAGGTCCAGGGCCGCCTCGCGCTCCGAGCACGAGGGCCTGAGCGCCGGGCACGACGGCCTGCGCGCGGGCACCGGCGAGAGCCTCTTCTGGCACGCCGGGGACGCCACCGCCGGGGACGCCGTCGCCGCCTGGCACGACCGGGCGGGCGGCCACGGCCGGCCGGAGGTCACCGGCGACTTCGGCCGGCTCGTCCGGGCGGGCACCACCAGGATGGGCGCCGGCCGCGTGGCGGGCAACGGCAGCCGGTCCTTCGAGACGTACGTCGTCCTCGTGTTCGAGCCGCCGGGCGAGCCCGGGACCGCCTGAGGCCGCCGGCACACGAGGGCTCAGCCGATCGCGGTGGCCCCGCCGTCGACGAACAGCACCTGCCCGGTCATGTACGCCGACGCCTCCCCCGCCAGGAACACGGCCGGCTGGGCCATCTCCTCCGGCGTGCCCCACCGCCGCATGGGCACGCCCGCGACCGTGGCCGCGGCGGCGGCCTCGTCCTCCCACAGGTTGCGGTTGAGGTCGGTGGCCGTCCAGCCGGGGCACAGGGCGTTCACCCGGACGCCCGCGGGCGCCCACTCGGCCGCCAGCGTCTTGGTCAGGGCCACCAGCCCGGCCTTGGCGGCGGCGTACGGGGCGAGCAGCGGAGCGCCGCGCGCCGCCACCGAGGCCACGTTGATCACCGAGCCGGAGCCGCGGCCCAGCAGGTGGGGCGCGACGGCGTGGCAGACGGCCATGGCGGAGTCGAGGTTGAGCCGCATCAGCTTGTCCCAGCCGGACAGGCGCAGGTCCTTGAACTCGACCAGGAAGTTGGAGCCGCCGGCGTTGTTGACGACGACGTCGAGGTGCCCGAGCCCGTCGATCGAGGCGGCGACGGCCGCGGCGGCGGCCGCGCGGTCGGTGAGGTCGGCCGGGATCACGACGACCCGCCTGCCGAGCGCCTGGACCTCCTTGGCGACCTCGGCGAGGGTCTCGGCCGACCTGCTGACCAGGGCGACGTCGGCGCCCGCCGCGGCGTAGGCGAGCGCGATGGCCCGCCCGATGCCCTTCGACGCCCCGGTGACCAGAGCCGTCCTGCCGGACAGGTCGAACGCGCCCACAGTGCCTCCTCGCTCGGAACCGAACAAGATTCTACAAACCTTGCCCGGCCCGCGCCATGCCCGTACCGCCCCAAATCACGACAGGACGGGCGCCGCGGGCGCGGCCGGGGCCTGCGGTGCGACCGGCAGCCGCGCCCCGCGCGGCAGCAGCGACTCGCACGCCCTGACCGCCGCCCCGTACCTCTCCGACAGCGCGTCCACCCGCTCGCCGTCGATGCTGAGGTTGATCAGCCCGTCCTCGGAGACGGTGACCCCGGGAAAGTCCGGCAGCCCGTGCGCGCGCACGCAGGCGATGAACGCCTTCCCGCCGTCGCCCGGCCCGGTCTCCCCGTACGACGCCCCCGCCCCGCCCGCCACGGCGGCGAAGACCAGGGCGGCCAGGACCACCCGCCTGATGGTCGAACCCTTCATGATGACTCCTCCGTTTCGTCCGACACTCACAGCGAACCCCGCCCCCGGTTACCGCCCGGGAACGACGGCGGTTACCCCGCTGTAACCCCGCTCTGGGCATGCTGGGCGGACCATGAGGGTGCTGATCGTCGAAGACCACGAGGAGCTCGCCCACACCGTGGCCGCCGGCCTGCGCCGCGAGGGCATGGCCGTCGACGTGGCGCTGGACGGGCACGCCGGGCTGGACCGCGCGTCCGTCAACGACTACGACGTGGTCGTGCTCGACCGCGACCTGCCCGGCCTGCACGGCGACGACGTGTGCCGGAGCCTGGCCGCCGGCGGCCATCCGGCGCGTGTGCTGATGCTCACCGCCGCCGGGACCATCGACGACCGGGTGAGCGGGCTGGGCATCGGGGCCGACGACTACCTGCCCAAGCCGTTCGCGTTCGCCGAGCTGGTGGCGAGGATCCGGGCGCTGGCCAGGCGGGCGCGTCCGGCGCTGCCCGCGGTGCTGGTCCACGGCGGGCTGCGGCTCGACCCAGCCACGCGGGTGGCCACCCGCGACGGGCGCCGGCTGGCGCTCAGCCCGAAGGAGTTCGCGGTGCTGGAGTTGCTGCTGTCGGCGGGCGGCGCGGTGGTCTCGGCCGAGCAGCTGCTCGAACGCGGATGGGACGAGTTCGCCGACCCGTTCACCCAGACCGTGAAGGTCACGGTCAGCCGGTTGCGCCGCAAGCTCGGCGATCCGCCGCTGATCGAGACCGTTCCGCAGGCCGGGTACCGGATGGCCGATCCCGCCCGTCCCGCGGGCCGGGCACCGGACCCGGACGGGGGTGTCCCGGCGTGCGGCGGACCGTACGGCTGCGGCTGACGCTGCTCTACAGCGGCCTGTTCCTGGCCGCCGGCCTGCTGCTGGTCGCCCTGATCTACCTGCTGGTCGCGCACTCGCCGGTCCCGGCCGCGCCGGCCGCGCCCGTGCTGCCCGGGGGGCCCGGCCAGGTCCTGCCCGAGCCGCGGGTGGACGTGGCGTACCTGGCCGAGCAGCAGGCGGCCGGACTGCGCAGGCTGCTGGTCAACTCGGTGATCGCCCTCGTGGTCATGGCGTTCGCGTCGGTGTTGCTGGGCCGGTTGACGGCCGGGCGGGTGCTGCGTCCGTTGCGGGACATGACGGCGACCGTCCGGCGCATCACGGCCGACCGGCTCGACCGGCGGCTGGCCGCCTCCGGCCCGGACGACGAGCTGAAGGAGCTGGCCGACACCTTCGACGACCTCCTCGACCGGCTGGAGGCCGCCTTCACCGCGCAACGGCGGTTCGTGGCCAACGCCTCCCACGAGCTGCGCACCCCGCTGACCCTGCAACGCGCCATGGCCGAGGTCGCGCTGGCCGACCCCGGCGCCGGCGCCGCCGAGCTGCGCCACGTCCTCGACCGCCTGCTGGCGGCCGGCCGGCACCAGGAACGGCTCATCGAGGCGCTGCTCGTCCTGGCCAGGAGCCAGCAGGGGCTGGACCACCGGGAGCCGCTGGACCTGGCCGCCGTCGCCGGTCAGGCGCTCGACCGGCGGCCGGACTCACCGCTGCGCGTCGAGGCGGCGCTGCGGCCGGCGCCCGCCTCCGGCGACCGCGCCCTGCTCGAACGCCTGGTCGCGAACCTGCTGGACAACGCGGCGCGGCACAACGTGCCGGACGGCTGGATCTCGGTGGCCACGGACGTGCGGGCGGGCCTGGCCACGCTCAGCGTCGCCAACAGCGGCCCGGTGATCCCGCCCGACCGGGTCGCGACGCTGCTCCAGCCGTTCCAGCGGCTGGCGGGCGGCCGCCGGGCGGTCGGCGACGGGCTGGGGCTCGGCCTGTCGATCGTCGCCGCCGTCGTCCAGGCCCATCACGGCACGCTGGAGGTGGTCGCGCGGCCGCAGGGCGGGCTGGAAGTGACCGTCAGATGTCCGTCGGCAGCGGGTACGCCTCCGGGTTGACCCGCCGGACGATCTCGTTCAGCACGATCCGGACGTAGGGCTCGCCCACCCACAGGTGCTTGGCGCCGTCGACCCCGATGACCTCGGCCTGCGGCACCCTGGCGAAGCGCCGCCGGGCCTCCTCTGGACGCAGGTAGTCGTCGAACTCGGGCACCAGCGCCACCAGCGGCCGGCCGAACCGGCCCCACGCGTCGAGGTCGTCGTCGGTGGCCCTGTGAAGCGGCGGCGAGAGCAGGATCGCCCCCTCGACCAGGGGGTCGTGGGCCCACTTCAGGGTCAGCTCGGTGCCGAAGGACCAGCCCACCACCCACACCCGCGGCAGGTCGTTGAACTCGGCGTACTCCAGCGCCGCCGCCACGTCGAACCGCTCGCCCTCGCCGCCGTCGAACGCGCCCCCGGAGGTGCCGCGTTCGGAGCTGGTGCCGCGCGTGTTGAAGCGCAGCACGGCGAGGTCGGCGAGCGCGGGCAGCCGGTTGGCGGCCTTCTTGTAGACGTGGCTGTCCATGAACCCGCCGTGGGTGGGCAGCGGGTGCAGGGTCACCAGGGTCGCCACGGGCGGCCGGTCGAGGGGCCGGGCCAGCTCGCCGACCAGGGTCAGGCCGTCGCCCGTCTGCAGCTCGATCGGTTCACGCCTGGCGGGCAGCACGGTGGCCGCGCGAATCTCCACGGGGGTCCTCCTAGTAGCGGCTGCGGCCGGGGCCGCGGTCGAGTCTCTTGCGCCAGCAGGCCGGATGCCAGTGGCGGCGCTCCTCGTCGCCGCCCGGCCAGTCGGGCCAGGCGACCAGGTGCGGCCTGCCGCCCAGGATCTCCTGGTCGCAGCCGGGGCAGCGGTAGGTCTTGGTCGAGGACGCGCCCGTGAGCATGCGCACCTTCCAGTCGCCGTCCGGCCATTCCTCCACCTTGTCGTTGCCGGTGGGAAGGCCGAGAGGGCGGGAGTCGTCCCTCCGGCGGGCGCGGCGGGGGCTCATGAGCGGGGGAACTCGCTCACACCGGCCGTGACGAGCTGGTCGAGCAGGGGGGCGGGGGCGAAGGCGGGCTCGCGGTACTCGGCGTAGAGGGCCCTGAGGCCGTCGCGGACCCTGGCCAGGCCGAGGTAGCGCAGCATCTCGAACGGGCCGTCCGGGTAGCCGCAGCCCAGCCGCATGGCGGCGTCGATGTCGGCGATGGAGGCGTATCCGGCGTCGTACATGCGGACGGCGTCGTTGAGGTAGGGGAACAGCAGGGCGTCGGCCACGAACCCGGCCCGGTCCTTGCACGAGACGGGCACCAGACCGGCGACCCGCATCAGGTCGCGCGCCGCCTTGGCGGCCCCGGGCGAGGTGAGCGCGGTGCCGGCCAGCTCGGCCACCTTGTCGCCGACGACGTGCACGCCGACCATCCTGGTGGGGTCGGACAGGCGCACGGCGTGCTCGATCACCGGGCGGTCGGTGCAGCGCAGCACGGTGTCGGGCGCGTCGGACGGCCCGAACCCGGAGGCCGACAACCGCTCGCCGAGCCCGTGGACGTCGGGCCCGTCGATGCCGAACGTGATGACCGTGGACTTCTCCGGCTCCTTGGGCGGCTCCTGCGGCCCGTAGAAACCGTGGCCGCTCTTGCGGCCGAGCCGCCCGGCGGTGACCAGCTCGCGCAGCAGCGGCGAGGGCGCGTGCCGGCGGTCGCGCGTCTCGTCGAACAGCACCTCCATCACCTCGTACGCGGTGTCGAGCCCGATCAGGTCGAGCAGCGCGAACGGCCCCATCGGCAGCCCCACGCCCAGCCGCATCGCGTCGTCGATGCCGTCGCGCGTGGCGATGCCCAGCTCCAGCAGGACGGCGGCGTGGTTCAGATAGGGCAGCAGCAGCCGGTTGACCACGAACCCGGCCCGGTCGCCCGCCGGTACGGCGGTCTTGCCCAGCCGCCCGGCCAGCTCGCAGATCTCCGAGACCACCCCCGGCGCGGTCACCACCGTGCCCACCACCTCGACCAGCCGCATCACCGGCGCCGGGTTGAAGAAGTGCATGCCGACCACGCGCTCGGGACGGCCCGTGGCGGCGGCGACGGCGGTGACCGGCAGCGAGGAGGTGTTGGTGGCCAGCACCGTCTCGGGCTTGCAGACGCGGTCGAGGTCCCGGAACAGCGAGATCTTGAGGTCGAGCACCTCGGGGATCGCCTCGATCACGAGGTCGGCCTCGCGCAGGTCCTCGCGCGAGGTGGTCAGCGTGATGCGCCCCAGGATCTCGGCCCGCTGCGCGGCCGTCAGCTTGCCCCGGTCGGCCGCCCTGGCCGTGGAGCGCTCGACGTGCCCGCGCCCTCTGGCCAGCGCCTCGGCGTCGGCCTCGACACCGATCACCCGAAGCCCGGCACGCGCGAAGACCTCGGCGATCCCGGCGCCCATCGTGCCGAGCCCGACAACTCCCACCGTTTCAAACGCCATGCGACCAGTTTTCCAGAGCCGCTAAGGTGGACCGTCATGCGGCTGGTCATCGCGCGGTGCAGCGTGGATTACATCGGACGGCTCACGGCTCATCTGCCGATGGCGCCGAGGCTCGTCCTCATCAAGGCGGACGGGAGCGTCAGCATTCACGCCGACGACCGCGCCTTCAAACCGCTCAACTGGATGAATCCGCCGTGCAAGCTCAAGGAGGACGGCGAGACCTGGACGGTCACCCACGGCAAGACCGGCGAGAAGCTGGTCCTGACCATGGCGGAGATCATCCACGACTCCAGCCACGAGCTGGGCGTCGACCCCGGCCTGATCAAGGACGGCGTCGAGGCCCACCTCCAGGAGCTGCTGGCCGAGCACATCACGACCCTGGGCGAGGGCTACTCGCTGATCCGCCGCGAGTACATGACGGCCATCGGGCCGGTCGACATCCTGTGCCGCGACGCGCTGGGCGCCACGGTGGCCATCGAGATCAAGCGGCGCGGCGAGATCGACGGTGTCGAGCAGCTCACCCGCTATCTGGAGCTGCTCAACCGCGATCCGCTGCTCGCGCCGGTGCGCGGGGTGTTCGCGGCCCAGGAGATCAAGCCGCAGGCGCGCGTGCTGGCCACCGACCGGGGCATCGACTGCGTCACCCTCGACTACGCCGCCCTGCGGGGCATCGAGCCGGAGAACCCGACCCTCTTCTAGCGCTCCCGGCCTCGTTGCGGGCCGGGACTTCCCATGGCCTGACGTTCCTGTATTGACACGTCTATCATGGACGTTCTAGTTTCGACATATCGAGATTGGAGTGTTCATGGACGTTCCCGCGTACCTCAGCGGCGACCTGGCGCCCGTACCCGACGAGATCGAGGCGCGCGACCTGGAGGTCACGGGCGCGCTGCCCGCCGAGCTGACCGGGCGCTACTTCCGCAACGGGCCCAATCCACGGCCGGGCGAGGATCCCGGCCACTGGTTCGCCGGGCACGGCATGCTGCACGGCGTCCGGCTGCGGGACGGGCGGGCCGAGTGGTACCGCAACCGGTGGGTGCGGACCAGCAAGTTCACCGACGACGCGCCGTTCGTCTCCGACACCGGCGTCGACCTCGCCGCCGTGACCGCCAACACGCACGTCGTCCGGCACGCCGGACGCATCCTGGCGCTGGTGGAGAACGGCCTGCCGCACGAGGTGACGCCCGAGCTGGCCACCGTGGGCCCGTGCGACTTCGGCGGACGGCTGGCCACCGCGATGACCGCCCACCCCAAGCACGACCCGCTCACCGGCGAGCTGCACTTCTTCGGCTACGGGTACTTCCCGCCGTTCCTCACCTACCACCGGCTCTCGGCCGCCGGCGAGCTGGTGGAGAGCAGGGAGATCGAGGTGCCGGGGCCGACGATGATGCACGACTTCGCCGTCACCGAACATCACCTGCTCTGGCTGGACCTGCCGGTGGTGTTCGACCTGAACCGCCGCGGCATGCCGTACGCCTGGGAGGACGACTACGGCGCCAGGATCGGCGTCACCCCCCGGACGGGCGGCCCGACCCGCTGGTTCGACGTCGACCCCTGCTACGTGTTCCATGTCGGCAACGCCTGGGAGGACGAGCGGGGGCGCGTCGTCCTGAACGCCGCCCGCTACTCCCCCGGCGCGTGGTCCGCCGTCTGGAAGCAGATCGGCGGCACCGCCGACCCGGCCCGGCACGCGGGCGCCGCCGGCGCGGCCGCCCTGCACCGCTGGACCCTCGACCCGGCCACCGGCACGGCGACGGAGGAGGCGCTGGACGACCGCGGCGTGGAGTTCCCCACGTTCAACGAGGACCTGCTCGGCCGGCCCAGCCGCCACCTCTACACGGTGGGCGCCGACGCCGTCGTCAAGTACGACCTGCGCGACGGCTCCGCCCAGGTCAGGAAGACCGGCGGCGCCACCGGCGAGGCCGTGTTCGTGCCGGCCGAGGGCGCCACGGGCGAGGACGAGGGGTGGCTGCTGTCGATCGTCACCTCCGGGGAGTCGTCCGAGCTGCTGGTGCTGGACGCGAGCGACCTGTCCGACGTCGCGTCGGTGCGGCTGCCCAGGCGGGTGCCGGCGGGCTTCCACGGCTCGTGGTTCGCGGAGGGCTGACCGGTGGAGATCAGGCCGTCCGGCGACTTCGACGCCGCAGGCGGGGCGCTGGCCAGGGCCTTCCACGACGATCCGGTGGTCGGGTGGCTGCTGCCCGGCGGCCGCGGCGCGGCGGGGATGTTCGCCACGATCGCCCGGCACATGCACGCATTCACCGACACGGCGCTCAGCGGGGGCGGCGCCGTGGCGGGGGTCGCGCTGTGGGACCCACCGGGCCACCGGCCCGACGCGGAGGCGGCCGTGCCCGGCCTGCTGGCGGCCATGGGTGACCGGGTGCGCCAGGGCCTGCTGCTGGAGGAGGAGTTCGCCCGGCACAAGCCCGGCGGCCCCTACTGGTACCTGGCCCAGCTCGGCACCGTGCCCGAGCTCCAGGGCACCGGCGTGGGCGGCGCGCTGCTGCGCGCGGGCCTGGCCAGGTGCGGCGGCCTGCCCGTCTACCTGGAGAGCAGCAAGGAGTCGAACGTGCCCTTCTACGAGCGGTTCGGGTTCGCGGTCACCGACCGGTTCACGCTGCCGGACGGGCCGCCGGTGTGGGGGATGCTGCGCCCACCCCGGAGCTAGTAAGCGACGGCTTACCGGTTTATCGTGACGCCATGACCACGCTGACGTTCGACTCACTGAACCCGGCTACCGGCGAGGTCGTCGGCAGTCACCCCAAGAACGACGCCCAGGCCGTGCACGAGGCCGTGGCCAGGGCAGAGACGGCCGCGGAGTGGTGGGCGGCCCTGCCCGCGGGCGAGCGCAGGCGCCGCCTGCTCGACTACAAGGCGGTCATCACGCGGCGCCTGCGGGAGCTGGCCGCGCTGGTGCACGAGGAGACCGGCAAGCCCGTGGGCGACGCCACGCTGGAGATCGTGCTGGCCGTCACGCATCTCGACTGGGCGGCCCGCAACGCCGCCAAGGTGCTGGGCCGCCGCCGCGTGGCGACCGGCATGCTGGGCCTCAACCTGGCCGCCACCCTGGAGTACCTGCCGCTCGGCGTGGTCGGCGTGATCGGCCCGTGGAACTACCCGGTGTTCACCCCCATGGGGTCCATCGCGTACGCGCTGGCCGCCGGCAACGCGGTCGTGTTCAAGCCCAGCGAGCTCACCCCTGGCGTGGGCGTGCGGCTGGCGGAGCTGTTCGCCGAGTCGGTGCCCGAGCAGCCGGTGCTGCAGACGGTGACCGGGCTCGGCGAGACCGGCGCGGCGCTGGCCGCCGACCCCCGGGTGCGGAAGGTGGCCTTCACCGGCTCGACCGCCACCGCCAAGCGGGTCATGGCGGCGTGCGCGGAGAACCTCACGCCGATCGTGGCCGAGTGCGGCGGCAAGGACGCCTTCATCGTGGACGCCGACGCCGACCTGCCCGCCGCGGCCGACGCCTGCCTGTGGGGCGCGATGTCGAACGCGGGCCAGACCTGCGCGGGCGTCGAGCGGGTCTACGTGGTGGACGCGGTGTACGAGCCGTTCATGCGGGAGTTGTCGGAGCGCGCCGCCCGGGTCAGGGCCGGCCAGGACTACGGCCCGATCACCATGCCCGCCCAGATCGACATCATCCGGCGGCACATCGACGACGCCACCAAGTCCGGAACAGTGGTGACCGGCGGCCCCGGCTCGGTACGGGCGCCGTTCGTCGACCCGGTCATCGTGGCGGACGTGCCCGAGGACTCCCCGGCCGTGCGCGAGGAGACGTTCGGGCCGACGATCACCGTCCGGCGCACCCGCGACGCGCAGGAGGCGCTGGAGCTGGCCAACGCCTCGGCGTACGGGCTGGCGGGCACGATCTTCTCGCGGAACGCCCGCCGGGCGACGCAGCTCGCACGCGCGATGCGTACCGGGATGACCGCCGTCAACTCGGTCATCTCCTTCGCCGGGGTGCCCGCGCTGCCGTTCGGCGGGATCGGCGACTCGGGGTTCGGCCGCATCCACGGAGCCGACGGTCTACGCGAGTTCACCAGGCCGAAGGCGGTCTCCCGCCAGCGCTTCGCCCTGCCCGGCATGAACCTGACCTCGTTCAGGAGGGGGTCCGACGAGCTTGAGCGACTGATCAGGCTTGTCACGTTCTTGCACGGACGACGTAAAAGATAATCATCGCGCTCTTTCCCAAATCCGATCATCCGTCCATAATTGTGTGCTCTGGGGGCCACGATCATGTTGGACGGGTGGAATGTGAACCGGTCTTACCGGGGAATGTCGGCTGAGCAAAGGCTGGCGGACAGACGCGAGCGGCTGATGACGGCCGCCTACACGCTATACGCGAAACCAGGTTTCGCGGCGACGACCATCGAAAGATTGTGCTCGGAGGCGCGGATCTCCAACCGCGCCTTCTACGAATGTTTCGGCGGCCGGGAGGAGTTGCTCCAGGCGCTGCACGAGCGGTGCGTGGAGGAAAGCCTCGCGGTTGTGGCCAAAGCGTTACAGGAGGCGCCGGGCACGCTTGACGGAAGAGTCAAGGCGGGGATTCGCGCCTATATCGAGTTCGCCGCCGCCGACTGGCGGCGGGCCCGCATCATGCACCTGGAGGTCCGCAGGTCGGGTGACGTCCTGACAGCCTCGCGTCAGCGGGCGGTGGACTCCTTCGCCCGGCTCGTGGAGGAGGCGTCGGCGGATTTCCCGCAGGCCCGCTCACTGAATCGGCGGCTGGTGGCACTTGGCGTAATTGGCGCCCTGCAAGAGCTGCTGATCGAATGGATACTGGCCGACCAGCAGCCGGACATCGACGATCTGGTCGAGGTGGCGGTGCACATCTTCATCCGCAGCCTCAGTCCGTCGTGACCCGCCGATTACCCGCAGTGATGTGGTCACAGAATAATCACTTTCACAGTTCTTTCCGAGTGGCCACGCCCGTGATAGAGGTCCAGCCGAAATCTACATTCCCTCTATATTCGGCTCGTGAAAGGGCACGGGCGACGGCTGATCGGCGCCCGGCCCCGATATGTGACCTCAGGCCACCGCGGCCGCGGGAACCTCGACGTGCAGGACCCGATTCAGCCGGGTCACCGCCAGGATCCGCATGATCCGCGGGGGCACCCCCCGAAGAACGAGGCGGCGTTGCACGCTGATCGCGCGCCGATGCGCTCCGACCAGCACCCCGAGCCCGGTGGCGTCGATCATCTCCAGCTTGGAGAGGTCGAGGATGAGGTCGCCCTCGCCGGCGTCGAGCGCGGCGTGCAGCCGCTCGCGCACGCCGGCCGACGTGCCGGCGTCGAGCCGGGCGCCGATCCGCACCGTCTGGCCTCGTGGATTGCGCCGGACGCGCATGCCACCTCCTCAATCACGCACACGGCGTGTGGTCGCCGGGATCGAAACCCCCGCTTCTCCTCCCCTACCCATCTATCGGGAGTGACACGACAGCCGTCAGCAGGAACTGTCCGTCGCCGGTGGGACGGGCCGTCATGCGCCCGCCCACGGCGGCCATCCGCTCACCCATGCCGGTCAGCCCGCTGCCCAGGTCGTCGGCCTGCCTGCGGGCCACGCCGTCGTTGCGCACCGCCAGTTCCGCCTCCTGGTCGGTGAATCGCAGCGTGATGTCGCAGAAGGTCGCGTCGCTGTGCTTCAGCACGTTCGTGACCGCCTCACGCACCGCGTAGGCGAACACCGGCGCGACGCCCTGGGGCAGCTCGCGGTGCGGCAGGCGCACCTCGCAGCGGACGCCGGCCGCTTCGAGCACTCCCTTCACGCTATTCAGCTCAGCGGTCAAGTCAAGTTCGCGGTAGCCGCGCACGGCCTGGCGCAGCTCACGCAGGGCCTTGCGGGTCAGCGTGTTCACCTCCGCCATCTCGTCCCTGGCGGCCTTGCCGTCGGCGTCGGCCAGGCGTACGGCCAGCTCGGTCTTGACGGCGATGGCGGAGAGCTGGTGGCCGACGAGGTCGTGCAGGTCCCTGGCGAAGCGCAGCCGCTCCTCGGCCAGCGCCAGCCGGGTGTGTGCCTCGCGGCCCTCGTGGGCCTGCACGGCCAGCGACCAGATCCAGGCCCACATCCTGTTCGTGCAGGGCAGCGCCGCGGCCCACACGACGTCGAGGGCGGCGATGACGAGCAGCGAGACGAGGAAGGAGTCACCGCTCAGCGCCAGCAGGCCCGTCCCGCTCAGCACGGACAGCCCGCCGAGCCCGACGCACGCCGCGCACGTCGCCGCGCCCAGCGCCAGCGCCCTGCGCGCGGGCAGCCCGATCACCACCACGGACAGCCAGACCATGGGCACGAACCCCCAGCCCATCGGGTCGGCCCCGCCGAGCACCGCCGCCAGGAACGCCAGAGCGCCGGTCCACACGACCTCCCTCGTGGGATACCGGCGCTCCATGACCGCGGCGACGACGCGTACGTAGAGCCAGGTGAAGCCGAGCGCCGCGATCGTCGCGAACACGAGGCGCGGTGGGCCTGCCGCCCCCGAGCCGAGGCTGAACACCGTCGACGCGATCAGGAAGATCCACATGATCACGAGCGTCGAGTTCAGCATCCGGCGGGTCAGCCGCCGCGCCCGCGTGATCGCGTCCATCTAGCCCGCGCGCAGCACGTCGCCGAGCTTCAGCCGGGCGCCCGTGCGCAGCACCGCCCGCTCGTAGACCTTGGCGCCGAACGACAACACCGCCAGCACCGCCACGGCCATCGCCGCCATGGACGCCGCCACCTGCCACATCGGCACGTCGGCCGCCGCCATGCGGACCGGCATGATCATCGACGAGAACGGCGGGATGTAGGACATCACCGTGGCCAGCGTGCCCGTGGGATCGTTGGTGGCGTAGAAGGCCACGAAGTACGTGGCCATGATGAGCATGGTCAGCGGCGACATCACGCTGCTCACCTCCTCCTGGCGGGAGACCAGCGAGGCGAACGCGGCCGCGAGCGTGGCGAAGAACGCGTACCCGAGCACGAACCAGACCAGGACGGCGACCACCAGCCCCGGCAGACCCGGCGGGAAGTCGGAGGCGAACCCCGACACCGACGTGGCGACCAGGCCGACGGCGAGGATGGTGAGCAGGTTGATCAGCCCGAGCACGCCCAGTCCGACGATCTTGCCGCCGAGCAGCTGCCACGGGCGCACCGCCGCGAGCAGGATCTCCACGATCCTGCTGCCCTTCTCCTCCACCACGCCCATGGCCACCATCATGACCTGGCCCATGAGCAGCATGAACAGGACGAGCACCAGCACCACGGCGATACCGGTCTTCGCCGCCTGGTAGCGGGTGTCCACGCCCACGGAGACCACCTGCAGCGGCGGGATCGTCACCCCGGCCGCGCCGAGCCGCATCTCCCGGTTGGTGCTCTGCATGAGCACGCCGAGCTTGCTGTCGATCTCGCCGTCGGTGAGCACCTTGTCGCCGTGGACCAGCACCGCGTCCACGTCACCGGCCAGCACGGCCTTCTTGGCCGCGGCCTCGTCGGGGAACGAGCGCCACTCGAACTCGGCGTCCGGCGCGGCGGCCTTCAGCGGGAGCTGCTGGGAGTTGACCGTGCCCAGCGTGTACGAGTCGTTCCCGCCCATGATCTTGGGCGCGAAGGAGACGGCCGCCACCAGCAGCGCGGTCACCAGCAGGCCGACGAGGAACGTCTTCGTACGCACCTGTGTGACGATCTCGCGGCGGGCGACCAGCATCAGTCCGTTCACGCCACGGCCTCCTTGAAGATCTCGGTGAGGGTCGGCTGCTCGACCCCGAAGTGCTCGACGCGGCCGGCCTTCATGGCGCGGCGCAGGATCTCCTGGTCGTCGCCCTCGGTCGTCCGCAGGGTGTGCAGGTCGCCGTGGACGGTCACCGTGCCCGGCAGGCCATCGGCCCAGCCCGGGGCGGGGTCGCGGACCTCCACGCGCAACGTGTCGCCCTCGGCGGCGCGCAGCTCGGCCACCGTGCCCGTCGCGACCATCCGGCCGCCGGAGACGATGCCCACCGAGTCGCACAGCCGCTCCACCAGGTCGAGCTGGTGGCTGGAGAAGATCACCGGTACGCCGCTCCTGCAACGTTCCTGGAGCGCCCCGGCCAGGGCGTCCACGGCGAGAGGGTCGAGCCCCGAGAACGGCTCGTCCAGGACCAGCGCCTCGGGGTCGTGCACCAGCGCCACGGCCAGCTGCACGCGCTGCTGGTTGCCCAGCGACAACGTCTGCACCGCGTCGCCCCTGCGCTCGGTCAGCCCCAGCCGCTCGATGAGCTCGTCGGCGGCCTTCTTCGCCGCCGCGGGGGCGAGCCCGTGCAGCCGGCCGAAGTACTCGATCTGCTCGGCGACCCGCATCTTCTGGTACAGCCCGCGTTCCTCGGGCATGTAACCGAACCGCGTGCGGTCGTCGTAGCCCAGCGCCCGGTCCCGCCAGCGCACCGCGCCGGAGTCGGCCTGGAGCACGCCCATGACGATGCGCATCGTCGTCGTCTTGCCCGCACCGTTCGCGCCCACGAAGCCGTACATCTCGCCCGGACGTACCGTGAAGCTGATCCCGTCCAGGGCGACCTTGCCGCCGGGGTTGTCGGGACCGCCCGCGAAGCGCTTGCGCAGCTCGCTGATCTCGAGCATCAGGTCCTCTCTCTCGTCATGGGTAGATTGTGGCTTTGGCGGCGTTCGCCCTGGTAGTCGTGGAAATCATGGACGTGACATGGAAAGCGCGTCCCGTTCGGATGACATTTGTCATTACGCTGGGTTCATGACGCGTGCCGACAAGGACAAGCCCGTCGTCCTCTCCCGCATTTACACCCGTACGGGCGACGACGGCACCACGAACCTGAGCGACATGAGCCGCGCGGCCAAGACCGACACCCGGCTGGCCGCCTACGCCGACGTCGAGGAGGCCAACGCCTGCCTGGGCCTGGCCCTGTCCCACGGCACCCTGTCCGCCGACCTCGTGGCGCTCCTCGTGCGCATCCAGAACGAGCTGTTCGACGTGGGGGCCGACCTGGCCACACCGGTGGTGGCGGAGCCGGAGTTCCCGCCGCTGCGGGTGGAGCAGTCCTACATCGACCGGCTGGAGGAGCAGTGCGACCGGCTCAACGCCGAGCTCCAGCCGCTGCGCAGCTTCATCCTGCCCGGCGGCGACCCGGCCACGGCCGCGCTGCACCTGGCCCGGGTGACCGTACGCAGGGCCGAGCGCACCACGTGGGCGGCGCTCGAGGCCCACGACGACGTCAACCCGCTGACCGCCAAATACCTCAACAGGCTGTCCGACCTGCTCTTCATCGTCTGCCGGGTCGCCCACGGCGGCAACGAGATCCTCTGGAAGCCCGGCGGCACCCGCTAGGCGACGTCGAGGTACGCGCTGGGCGGCGCCGACTCCAGCCAGGCGAGGAAGCCGGTGAGGGCGTCGGCGCTCATCGCCAGTGACAGCCCGTGCGTCGTGCCGCCGCAGTCGACGGCGTAGAGGCCGCCGTCGATCTCACGCCGGGCGGAAACGACGAGGCCGCGCCTCGCGATCGCGTGGCGCGGCCTCAGTCGGACGCCCATGAGCGGAATCCAGTGGAGCTCACCGTCGGCGTAGCGGGCCACCCCGCTCTGCCACCCTCGGCTGCCCACTTTCAGCCGACAGGGTACGCTGCCGCGCGAACGGGCGAGCGTCACCCCTCGCAGGACCACGAGGACGACCAGCAGCAACAACAAAACCGAAACCGTCGCCACCATGGCCGCCCCCCTGAATCCCGTTGTATGTATTAAACCTCTTCGCCCGCCGCGCGCAGCCGGGCCCTGGCCCGCTTGGCCTCGATCGCCGCGTCGGCGTCCTCCTGGTTGGCCTCGATCGAGGCCTGAGCCCGGTCGAGAGCGTCTCGGGCGGCCGCGACGTCGACCTCGGAACCGAGCTCGGCGACCTCGGCGAGCACCGACACCTCATCGTCGGCCACGGAGATGAACCCTCCGTGAACGGCCGCGACGAGCTCGGGCTCACCTTCCCGCTTGACGCGCAGCACGCCGCCCTCGACGAGGACGCCGAGCACGGGTGCGTGTTGCGGCATGATACCGATCTCGCCGTCAACGGTCTTGGCGATCACCATGTCGGCCTCGCCCGACCAGATCTCACGCTCGGGTGAGACAACCCCTACGCGTAGCTTCGCCACTTCAGCAGGTTCCTTTCCGATCAGGTAGCGGCACGGGCTCTCCCACCCGTGCCACTACCGTAGGGCGATCAGCGACGCTCGAGTTCCTTGGCCTTGGCCACGGCCTGGTCGATGCCGCCGACCATGAAGAACGCCTGCTCGGGCAGGTGGTCGTACTCGCCGGCGCACAGGCCCTTGAAGGAGGCGATCGTCTCGTCCAGCGGGACGTTCTCGCCCGGCTGGCCGGTGAACGCCTCGGCGGCGTACATCGGGTGCGACAGGAACCGCTCGATCCGGCGGGCCCGCTGCACGGTGACCTTGTCCTCTTCGGACAGCTCGTCGATACCGAGGATCGCGATGATGTCCTGGAGCTCGCGGTACTTCTGCAGGATCCGCTTGGTCTCCTGGGCCACCCGGTAGTGCTCCTCGCCCACGACCTGCGGGTCGAGGATCCGGGAGGTGGAGTCGAGCGGGTCCACCGCGGGGTAGATGCCCTTCTCCGAGATCGGCCGGGACAGAACGGTCTGCGCGTCGAGGTGCGCGAACGCGTTGTGCGGGGCCGGGTCGGTGATGTCGTCGGCGGGCACGTAGATCGCCTGCATGGAGGTGATCGAGTGACCGCGCGTCGAGGTGATGCGCTCCTGGAGCACACCCATCTCGTCGGCCAGCGTCGGCTGGTAACCCACCGCGGACGGCATGCGGCCGAGGAGGGTGGAGACCTCCGAGCCCGCCTGCGTGAAGCGGAAGATGTTGTCGATGAACAGCAGCACGTCCTGCTTCTGCACGTCGCGGAAGTACTCCGCCATCGTCAGCGCGGACAGGGCCACCCGCAGACGGGTGCCCGGCGGCTCGTCCATCTGGCCGAAGACGAGAGCGGTGTCCTTGAGGACGTCCGCCTCCTCCATCTCCAGCCAGAGGTCGTTGCCCTCACGGGTGCGCTCGCCGACGCCGGCGAACACCGAGGTGCCACCGAAGTTGCGGGCGACACGGCGGATCATCTCCTGGATGAGAACCGTCTTGCCCACACCGGCGCCACCGAACAGGCCGATCTTGCCACCCTGCACGTACGGGGTGAGCAGGTCGATGACCTTGATACCCGTGACCAGCATCTCGGTACGGGACTCGAGCTGGTCGAAGGGCGGGGACGGCCGGTGGATGCCCCACTTCTCGGTGATCTGGAGCGAAGCGGTCGGCACGTCGAGCGACTCGCCGAGCGTGTTCCACACGTGGCCCTTGACGATGTCGCCGACGGGCACCGAGATCGGGTGGCCCGAGTCGGTGACGGCCGTACCGCGGACCAGGCCGTCGGTGGGCTGCATGGAGATGGCGCGGACCACGTTGTCACCCAGGTGCTGGGCGACCTCCATGGTCAGGGTCTTGGTCTCGCCGCCGAGGGTCACCTCGACGTTGAGCGCGTTGTAGATGTCGGGCATCGCCTCGACGGGGAACTCCACGTCGACGACGGGCCCCTTGACGCTGGCCACACGACCGGCACCGGCCGACGTGGGCTCAACAGTCTCAACAGCCTCTGCAGTCATTTCACTCTTTCCCCGCTGCGGCGTCAGCCAGCGCGTTGGCGCCACCGACGATCTCGCTGATTTCCTGGGTGATCTCGGCCTGGCGAGCCTGGTTCATCTGCATGGTGAACACGCGGATCAGCTCGTTGGCGTTGTCCGTGGCGGACTTCATGGCGCGGCGGCGCGCGGCCTCCTCCGAAGCAGCCGACTGCAGCAGCGCCGTGAAGATGCGGGACTCCACATAGCGCGGCAGCAGCGATTCGAGCACGTCGCCCGCGGTGGGCTCGAACTCGAAGTACGGCGGGATCGTCTCGCCGGCCGTCGCCTCGGTCTCCTCGACCTCCAGCGGCAGCACGCGCTTGACCACGACGTTCTGGGTCAGCATCGAGACGAACTCGGTCGAGACGATGTGGATCTCGTCGATCCCCGCCTCTTCCTTGAAGGAGTCGATCAGCGTCTGCGCGATCTCCTTGGCGTCGGCGTAGGCCGGCTTCCTGGAGAAGCCGACCCACTGGCCGCCCATCGTACGGTTGCGGAAGGTGTGCCAGGTGACACCCTTCCGGCCGGTGACGAACGGCACCACCGTCAGGCCACGGCTCTCCAGCAGCCCGCGCAGGGCCTCGGCCTCGCGCAGGACGTTGGCGTTGAAGCCGCCACAGAACCCGCTGTCGCTGGTGACGATGAGGACGCCCGCCTTGGCGGGGTTCTCCTTCGCCACGGTCAACGGATGGTCGACGCTGGCCGCGTTGCTGACGACGCCGGTGACGGCGCGAGTGATCTCACGCTCGTACGGCAGCGCCGCCTGCATCCGCATCTGCGCCTTCACGATCCGCGAGGAGGCGATGAGCTCCTGGGCGCGCGTGATCTTGGCGGTCGACTTGACCGACTTGATCCGCCGCCGCAGCAGCCTTAGCTGGGCACCCATGAGCTACTTCTCCGTCGCCGGACGGACGACCTTCTTGATCTTCTCCTGGCCGACCTCGTCGGCCTCGAGCGGCGCCACCGGCTCGTCCTTGACCAGGAGCTCGCCCGAAGAGGTGGTGAAGCCCTTCTTGAACTCCGTGACGGCGTCCTTGAGGCTGGTCACCGCGTCGTCGGACAGCTCGTTGGTCTCGCGGATGCTGTCGAAGATGCCCTTGTGGCTGCTCTGCAGGTAGTCGAGGAACTCCTGCTCGAAGCGGCGGATGTCCTCGACCGGAACCTCGTCGAGCTCACCCGTCGTGCCCGCCCACACCGACACGACCTGACGCTCCACGGGGAACGGCGAGTACTGCGGCTGGATGAGCAGCTCGGTCAGGCGCTGACCGCGCTCCAGCTGGGCGCGGGAGGCCGCGTCCAGGTCGGAGGCGAAGGCCGCGAAGGCCTCCAGGTCGCGATACTGCGACAGCGACAGACGCAGCGTGCCGGCCACCTTGCGCATCGCCTTGATCTGCGCCGAGCCACCGACTCGGGAGACCGAGATACCGACGTTGATGGCGGGACGGATACCGGCGTTGAAGTAGTCGGTCTCCAGGAAGCACTGGCCGTCGGTGATGGAGATGACGTTGGTCGGGATGAACGCCGACACGTCGTTGCCCTTCGTCTCGATGATCGGAAGACCGGTCATCGAGCCGCCGCCCATGTCGTTGGAGAGCTTGGCGCAGCGCTCCAGCAGGCGGGAGTGGAGGTAGAAGACGTCACCGGGGAACGCCTCGCGGCCCGGCGGGCGGCGAAGCAGCAGCGAGACGGCGCGGTAGGCGTCGGCCTGCTTGGTGAGGTCGTCGAAGATGATGAGGACGTGCTTGCCCTGGTACATCCAGTGCTGGCCGATGGCCGAACCGGTGTAAGGGGAGATGTACTTGTAACCGGCCGGGTCGGAGGCCGGGGCGGCGACGATCGTGGTGTACTCCAGGGCGCCGGCCTCTTCGAGACGGGAGCGCACCTGGGCGATCGTCGAGCCCTTCTGGCCGACCGCGACGTAGACGCAGCGCACCTGCTTCTCGGGGTCGCCCGAGAGCCAGTTGTCGCGCTGGTTGATGATCGTGTCCACGGCGACGGCGGTCTTGCCCGTGCCACGGTCACCGATGATCAGCTGGCGCTGGCCGCGGCCGATCGGCGTCATGGCGTCGATCGCCTTGATGCCGGTCTGCAGCGGCTGCTTCACCGGCTGCCGCTGAACGACCGAGGGGGCCTGCAGTTCGAGGGCGCGCAGGCCCTCGGCCTCGATCGCGCCCTTGCCGTCGAGGGGGTTGCCGAGCGGGTCCACCACTCGGCCGAGGAAGTTGTCGCCGACGGGCACGGACAGGACCTCGCCCGTCCTGCGGACCGTCTGGCCCTCCTCGATGTTGCTGAAGTCGCCCAGGACCACGACGCCGATCTCTCGGGGGTCGAGGTTCAGGGCCAGGCCGCGCGTGCCGTCCTCGAACTCGAGCAGCTCGTTCGCCATCGCCGAGGGAAGGCCGGAGACATGGGCAATGCCGTCGCCGGCGTCGACGACGGTCCCGATCTCCTCGCGCGCGGCGCCTTCCGGTTCGTACGCCTGGACGAAGCGCTCAAGCGCGTCCCGGATCTCGTCCGGCCGGATCGTAAGCTCCGCCATCTCTACTCTGTCTCCCTATTCATTCGGCGCTCACTGCGCCTCAGCCGGCCAACCGGCGGCGGACTTCTTCAATTCGTCCCACGATCGTGGTGTCGATGATCTCGTCGCCGATGCGGACCGAGAACCCACCGAGCACTCGCTTGTCCACCTCGACGTTCAGGTGCACGTCGCGACCGTAGGAGGTGCGCAGCCAGTCGGCCAGTCGCTGCTTCTGCGCGTCGGACAGCTCGACCGCGCTGCGCACGACCGCCACCAGGCGCTGGCGCTGCTGGGCCACGAACTGGCCGAACCCCTCCAAGCCCGTCTCCAGGCTACGCCCTCGCGGGTGCACCGCCAGCTGCGTGATCAGGCGCTGGCTGGTGGGGGCGACCTTGCCACCGAGCAGGTCGCCCAGCAGCTGCCGCTTGCCCTCCGCGGGCGCGGCCGCGTCGGCGAGCGCACGTCGGAGGTCGGGGTTTGCGGCGACGATGCGGCCGAAGCGGAAGAGCTCGTCCTCCACGTCGTCGAGCCTGGACTGGCCCTCCGCCTCGGCGGCGGCGGCGACGACGCCGAGCCGTTCGAGCGAGTCGGCCAGGTCACCCGCGCGCGACCAGCGGACCGAGACCGCGGCCTCGGTCGTGGCGATGGCCGCCTCGGAGACCTTGCCGCCGAGCAGGGTGCGGATGGTGCCCGCCTTCTGCTCGGCGGGCCTGGCCGGGTCGGACAACGCGCGGCGCAGGCCGTGCTCGCGGTCGAGCAGATCCGCGACGGCGAACAGCTCGTCGGAGAGCGCGCCAAGGTCGGCGCTGCCCGCGACCGCGTTGAAGCGCTCCTCGACCTCTGCCAACGAGGTCCTGCTCAGACCTCTCATTAGCGCACCGCCTGCGCGTTGCTGCTCTCGAGCTCGTCGAGGAACCTGTCCACGATCCGGCTCTGGCGGACCTCGTCCTCGAGGGACTCGCCGACGATGCGGCCGGCCAGCTCGGTGGACAGACGGCCGATCTCCGTGCGGAGCTGCGCGAACGCGGCGGCGCGGTCGGCCTCGATCTGGGCGTGCGCGGCCTCGACGAGACGACGGGCCTCGGCCTGCGCCTCCTCGCGGAGCTCCGCCTTGATCTGTGCGGCCTGCTCGCGAGCCTCTTCGCGGAGCCGGCCGGCCTCGCGGCGGGCCTCCTCGAGCTGCTGCGCGTACTGCCGCTGCAGGTTCTGCGCCTCGGCCTGGGCCTCCTCGGCCCTCTTGATGCCACCCTCGATCGCGTCGGTCCGCTCGGCCAGCGTCTTCTGGATACGCGGTACGAGAATCTTGCCGACGACGAGGAGAACGACGAGGAACGAGAAGATACCGACGACGAGCTCGAACGTGTGCGGAAGGAGCGGGTTCGCACCTTCCTCCTGCGCGAGGAGCGTAGCTGCCTTAATCATGGGTGCAGCCTTTCGTCAGAATTCTTCCGGTCTACTTGATGCCCTGGAAGATGAAGGGCGCGACCAGACCGATCAGGGCGAGGGCCTCGGTGAGGACGAAGCCGAGGAGCATGTTCTGGCGGATCAGGCCGTACGCTTCGGGCTGACGCGCGATGGCCTGCACGCCCTGACCGAAGATGATGCCGACGCCGATGCCGGGGCCGATGGCGGCGAGACCGTAACCGATGGCGGTGACGTTGCCGGAGACCTCAGCGAGAACGCTCATTGCTATTTCCTTTACTGGACGGCCGGTGAAGGGAGTCCCACCGGTCATGGATATTCCGGTATGTGGTTCTCAGTGATCCGGGTGCAGCGCGCCGCCGATGTACATCGCCGCCAGCATCGCGAACAGGAACGCCTGCAGGAACTGGATGAACATCTCGAACCCGGTAAGGAGGATCGTCATGAGCACGCCCACCACGCCGACGGGAGCACCCAAGGGCGTCAGCTTCTCGAACAGGAACCAGAAGCCGACCATGCTGAAGAACGCGAGCAGCATGTGACCGGCGAACATGTTCGCGAACAGTCGGACCGCGTGCGTGAACGGTGCGATGATCATGTTCGAGAGGAACTCGATCGGCGCCAGGAGGAAGTAGATGGGCTTGGGCAGGCCGGGCGGGAACATCATGTTCTTGAAGTAGCCGATGCCGCCCTGGTGCTTGACGCCCAGGTAGACCTTGATCGCGTAGATCGAGAGCGCGAGCACGGCCGGGAACGCGATGTGCGAGGCGACCGGGAACTGCGCGAGCGGGATCACACCGAGGATGTTCCAGAACAGGACCAGGAAGAAGAGCGTGACCAGCAGGCCCATCCACCGATCGGCGTCCTTGCCGAGGAACGGCCGGGCGATCTGGTCACGGACGAACATGTAGCCGTACTCGACGACGTTCTGGGTGCCCCTCGGCACGAGCTTCGGCTTGGCGAAGGCCACCCAGCACACGGCGATCACCGCGAGCGCGCTGAGGATCGCCAGCAGCACCGGCTTGGTGAACCAGCTCACCCCAGGGATGATCGGCGTGAACGAATTGAACAGCTCATCGGGCGATGGCGCCCGGAAGTTGTCTTCGGGGGCGAGGACCGTCAGCGCAATCACGCGGCGTTCCCTTCAACGTCGTAGTGGATCACAAGGGTTTCCTCAGCGAGGCGATCGCTGCGTCGGGTTAGCGACCGAACTTCCGGTAGACCGCATAGCCGCCGAGCACGACCCCAAGGACCACGCCTATGGGGAAGAACGCGGACATGTCGAGCCACCGGTCCAGCAACCACCCGAGACCGCCATAGACCGCCATCCCGGCGAGCAGATAGCTGGGGACTGACCACATGGCATCGGAGAAGTCGCGACCGTCGTGTTCCGGTCGGCGTTCCTGTGCGCTCATCGCGGCCCCGACGATAGCAGGCGAGTAGAGGACTAGTCATATCGGACCCCATCCCTTTACCTGCCTCATGAGTCACCCTTTCCGGGGACCGAGGCTTCGGGGTCGACGTAGAGCATCTTGGTCTTCATGAACGCGCGGACCTCGAATCCGGTCCAGACGAGCGTGCACACGACCACGGACCACGCGAAGGCCTGGGTGTTCCAGACGGTGGTCTCACGGAAGGCGGAGAGCACCACCATGATGGCGATGACCTTGACGAGGTAGCTGACCATGGCCGCGATCGCCATCATCTGCGGGGAGACGCGGGCGGCATAGGAGACCGCTACCACGCTGATGCTGAAGAAAACCCCGACGAGCAAGGTGCCGAGGGCCGCGCCGAGCGCTCCCTTGCCGCCCGCCAGGAGGAACGCCACGATGACCGCGACCACCCCGACCGCGAAGGTCGGAACAGCGGCGCTCTTGAGTACGCGCACGTCGTTGGCCTGCATCGGTGCTCCATCAGCATGTTGTCAAGCGAGCGTTTGCTACCTCCAGAACATGTGCGTCCGGAGGTCCCTGCTCGTGAAAGATATCACAAGCTCACGGAAGACCGCTTTTACCTGCCGTTTCTAGTTCCCGATCACGGACGGCTCGGAAATGCAGGAATGACCGGTTTGCCCTCGGCACTCGCGCGTTCCTGCGCCGAAGGGCCGCCCTGCGGCGGCATCTGCCGCCTGACCTGGGTGTCCGGGCCGATCGGCGGCATCGGGCCGGTGGGCGGGCCGTCGTCGTCGGGCTGCTTGTCGCGCGTGGCGGCGTGCGCGCCGCCCCTCCCCCGCCACCGCGGCGCCGCCATCAGCACGAGCACCGCCAGCGCCAGCACGATGACCACGACGAACAGCAGCACCGGCACGCCCTCGCGCGACATCGCCACCATGCCGAAGGCGAACAGGAACGCCCACGCGTACATGATCAGCACCGAACGGCGGTGCGAGTGGCCGATGTCCAGCAGCCGGTGGTGCAGGTGACCGCGGTCGGGCGCGAACGGCGACATGCCGTGGGACGTGCGCCGGACCACGGCGGTGATCAGGTCGATCAGCGGCAGGACCAGCACCGCCGCCGGCAGCATCAGCGGCAGCAGCACTGGGACCTTGTTCATGTCCTCGATGGCGGCCGGGTCGAGCGGTGTCACCGTGACGATCGAGGAGGCGAGCACCAGCCCGATCAGCATCGCCCCGGTGTCGCCCATGAAGATCTTGGCTGGATGGAAGTTGTGCGGCAGGAAGCCCAGGCACGTGCCGATGAGCACGGCCGCGATGGCCGCCGTGGTGGTGATGTTCCCCACGCTCATGCTCTGGGCCAGCAGGATCGAGTACGCCCACGTGGCCATGGCGGCGATGCACACGATGCCGGCCGCGAGCCCGTCGAGCCCGTCGACGAAGTTCACGGCGTTGATGGTGACGACCACGACCATGATGGTGATGATCGTGCTCAGCGTGTAGTCGAGGCTGGTGGAGCCGCCCCAGTCCTTCGGCAGCGGGATGTAGAGCAGCCGCAGGTCGAAGTAGACCAGCACGCCCGCCGCCGCGATCTGCCCGCCGAGCTTGATGAAGGCGTCCATGCCCCACCAGTCGTCGAGGAAGCCGGTGAGCGTGATCAGGCCGCCCGCGACGATCAACGCGGTGACCGCCCTGCCGTCGGACTCCGACAGCGCCTCGCCGGTGTGTTTCAGCTGGCTGGCGACCAGCAGGCCGACCACCAGGCCGCCGTACATGGCCAGGCCGCCGAGCCTCGGCGTCGGCGTGGTGTGCACGTCGCGCTCACGGACCTCGGGCATGGCGCCGATGCGGATGGCGAAGCGCCGCACCAGCGGCACCAGCAGATACGTCACCGCTGCCGAGATGAGCGCCATGAACAGGTATTCGCGCACGGACCTAGTTTCCCGGATGCTCCGGCCAGCTGTGACCGGAAACCGACACAGACCAGCTTAATATTCGCTGAGATATGGCTGATGGATGGCGAGAAGCGCCGCCACTCTTTCCCTGACCTCGGGCGCGACGGCCGGGTCGCGCACGGCCGTCGACAGCAGACTCCCCACCTCTTTCATCTCCCGCGGGCCCATGCCCTGCGTGGTCACGCACGCCGTGCCCACCCGTATCCCGGAGGTGACGGCCGCCGGCTCCGGATCGTACGGGATGACGTTGCGGTTGAGCGTGATGCCGGCGGCCGCGCAGCGCCGTTCGGCCTCGGCGCCCGAGACGCCCAGCTCACGCAGGTCGATCAGGGCCAGGTGGGTGTCCGTGCCGCCCGTGACCGGACGCATGCCCTCCCCGTCCAGCGCGTCGGCGAGCGTGCGGGCGTTGGCGACGACGCGCCCCGCGTACTCGGCGAACTCCGGCCGCAGCGCCTCCCCGAACGCCACCGCCTTGGCCGCCACCGCGTGCATCAGCGGCCCGCCCTGCACGAACGGGAACACCGCCCGGTCGATCTTGGCGGCCAGCTCCTCCGTGCACAGGATCGCGCCGCCGCGCGGCCCGCGCAGCACCTTGTGCGTGGTCAGCGTCACGACGTCCGCGTACGGCACCGCCGAGGGGATCACCCCGCCCGCCATCAGCCCGATCGGGTGCGCCACGTCGGCCAGCAACCATGCGCCCACCTCGTCGGCGATGCCGCGGAAGACCGAGAAGTCGATCAGCCTCGGGTACGCCGTCGCGCCGCACACGATGACCTTGGGCCGGTGTCGCAGCGCCAGGTCCCGCACCTCGTCGTGGTCGATGAGTTCGGTGTCGCGCCGCACGCCGTAGGAGGCGACGTCGAACCATCGTCCCGAGAAGTTCATCTTCGAGCCGTGCGTGAGGTGGCCGCCGTGCGGGAGCGCCATGGCGAGCATGGTGTCGCCGGGCTGGAGCAGGGCGGCGTAGGCGGCCAGGTTGGCGCTGGCGCCGGAATGCGGCTGGACGTTGACGTGCTCGGCCCCGAACAGCCTGCGCGCCCGCTCCACCGCCAGGCGTTCGGCCCGGTCGACGACCTCGCAGCCACCGTAGTAGCGCCTGCCGGGGTAGCCCTCGGCGTACTTGTTGGTGAGGGTGGAACCCAGGGCGGCCATGACCGCGGGGGAGGTGAAGTTCTCGCCGGCGATCAGCTGGATGCCGGCGCGTTCCCGTTCGAGCTCGTCGAGCAGCACCTGCGCCAGCTCCGGATCCTGCCGCCGCAACCGCCCGAAGTCGGGCCCGTAGTACGGCTCCCCACCCATTTCTCCACTGTACGACCGCATGTCCGATTTGCCCAGATAGCTGTCCCGCAAGGGTGGTCGCTTGCGAGGGTGGTCGCTTGCGAGGGCAGGAGGTCCGTGACGGTCAGGGGGCCATGAGAGCGGTCGCCTGCGAAGGCCAGACCGCGACCGCGCAGCTCAGGGGAAGGCGTGGGGTGCGCCGGTCTGGCTGGGGATCCATCTCGGGGTGTCGTCGGCCTCGTCACTGATCGCGGTGAGCACGGCGTGACGGTAGAGGGCCAGCTTGGACCGCCATTCCCGGATGTCCTGCACATAACGATCGCCGACCGGCGCGTCCCAGGTCTGCGGGCTCTTGGCCAGCGAGTACGCCTTGTCGAGGGCCGTGCTGAGCTTCTCCAGCATGGGCAGGACGGTGTTCCAGGCGGTGACGAGACGTTCGTAGTCGGGGTTGAACTCGTAGGCCAGCGGCTGGTTGTCCAGTGGGCCCGCGGCGGTGACGGGCGGCATCTCGTCCCTGCTCCTGGGCTTGGGGGCGGGCGGGTCGACGTACATCACACGCTCCTTCCCGGCGTCCCGGGATCGACCTCACCCGATGGACCGTCCGGCCTGATGTCCCTGGGCGCCCAGTCACCCTTGCCGTACTCACCGGGCGGAACCTCCACGGAGGGCATGTCGAGCGGCTGAACGTCCCGAACGTTGTCGATCAGAGTCCTGATCGCCTCCGGTCCGGCCGTGGACACATCCACAGCCACAACTCCGTCCCCCTCACTCACCCACCCTCCACCGGCGCTCCCGCCTTCCGAACCCTGTCCCCCACCATCGCCATGACTCCCGACACCATGCCCCCCGGTGCTGTAGACGGCCGCGCCGTGCCCCCCGGCATCGCCACTACCAGCCGATACGTCTCCTCCACCAGATACGGCGGCCCCTCCCCCAGGCGCCGTAGGCGGAATCCGCACCCCACCAGAACCGTCACCACGCCCAGCCCCACCCCCGTCTGCACCGACCCGACCATCGCCCGCGACACCACCATCAGCGCGACCGGCGTCCCCAGCCCCACCATCAGCGCGACCGGCGTCCGCCGCACCGCCGTCAGCGCGACCCGCATCGCCCCCGCCACCACCGGTCCCTACATCGGCACGCCCGCCCTCGCCGTACCCGCCACCGACGTCACGACCACCGTTCACCGCGCCGCCATCAGCGCGACCCGCATCGCCCCCGCCACCACCGGTCCCTACGCCGGCACGCCCACCATCCGCGCCCCCATCAGCACGCCCGTCGCCGCTGCCACTGCCGGCATCACGGCTGCCGTCGGCGGTGCCCGTGTCTGTGCGGTTGCCGTTCGTGGCCTTGTCGTCGGCGCAGGCAGTGCCGTCAGTGCGGCCGGTGTCCGTAACGCCGCCGTCGGAGCGGCCGTTGTCGCTGATCGCGCCACCGCCGGAGCCGTCGGCTCGGCCTGTGCCGGTGTCCGTGTGGCCATTTGCGCCGTCGGCTCGGCCGGTGTCGCCGATGGGCTGGGTGCCGGTGCCTGTGGTGGCGTCGGGGCGGGTTCCGGTGGAGGAGGCGCCGTCGGTGTGGGTGCCGTGGGCGTTGCCCGCGTCCCCTGGGGTGCCCTGGTGGACGCCTGTGTCCCCGGTGGTGTTGCGGTAGGTGTCCCCGGTGGTGCCGGAGTGGGTGGCCACGTCACCTTGGGTGCCATTGTGGGAGGTCGTGTCGCCTGCGGTGCCGAAGTGGGCGCCCGTGCCCTCTGACCTGCCGTAGGGGTGGCCGGTGGCGGTGCCATGGTGGTGGCCGGTGGTGCCTGAGGTGGTCGTCGAGGGGTCGGTGCCGCCCTCTCCTGTCGGCACCGACAGCCCTTCGCCTCCGCCCGTCGCCGTCGCGGCGCCATCGGCGCGCACGGTCGGCATGTCGGCGGGCTGCACGTTGTCGACGTTCTTGAGCAGGGACTCCAGTTGTTCGGCCGTGGGCGGGTCGATGGGGACCTGGAGGACCTTCACGCCGTCGACCACCACGACCTGCGGCTTGTGCGGGTCATCCGGCTGGTCGTTCGCGGGGACGTTCGCCGTGCCGGTGTCGGCCTCCGCTCCCCGGTCGCGCCTGCTGTCCTGGTCGGGCGCCTTGGGGTCGTCGGCGGCCGGGGTGTCGCCGGTCCGGCCGTCGCTGCGTCCGTCCGTGCGGTCACCGGTCCGATCGTCGGTCCTGGTGTCGTTTCCGCTGGTCCCGGTGTCCTTGTCGGCACCGTCGCACGCCTTGCCGTCCCCGTCGGCCTTGGCACCGTCGCCGGTCTTGCTGTCCGGGTCCTTCGGCGTCGCCGGGTCCGTCGGCTTGGGGTCGTGGTCCCTCGACGCAGGCGGCTCCGTCGGCTTGGGATCGTGGTCTTTCGGTGCGGGTGGGTCCGTGGGCTTGGTGTCGGGGGTTTTCGGGGGTGGGTCGGTGGGTTTCGGGTCGTGGTCCTTCGGGCTGGAGGGGTGGGTGGGTTTCGGGTCGGCGGGCTGTTCGGGGGTGGCGGGGTTCGTGTGCTTGGGCGGGTCGTCGGCGCGGGGGTTGCCGTACTTGTCGCCGCGGGTGCCCCGCGACTCCTTGGGCTCGTCGGCCGTGCCGCCGCCACCCGTCTTCGACGTGTCGCCCAGCTTCCCGTCGGCGCGCTTCTCCAGTACGGCCAGCCGGGCGTTGACGTCCTTGACCATGTGATCGGCGGAGTCGGCCACCTGCACCGGACGGTGGGTGCTCCGCGCGGACAGCCCGGCACGGCTGAGCACCGCCCTGACCTGGTCCTCGGCCGTGCGCAGCGTCGAGGACGCGTGCTTGACCTCGGTCAGCAGGTCACGGACCAGCTGCGGATCCATGCCGTCGAACTTGCCCATGGGCCACTCCCGGACGTGTCGCCGTTCCGGGACTCACGGTAATCGCGGCCGTGGCATCGCCGCAGCCGGGATAAGAAGACGGTATACGTCAGTCGTCGGTGGCGACGTAGCCGATGATGCCGCGCAGCTTCTCGACGGGGATCGCGCCGCGGCGCAACATCCGGGGCACCGCCGTGGTGAGGTCGAGGATGGTCGAGGGCGTGTTGTCGGTGGTCTTGCCGCCGTCGAGGTAGACCGCGACCGAGTCGCCGAGCTGCTCCTCGGCCTCCTCCGCCGTCGTCGCCGCGGGGGCGCCGGAGCGGTTGGCGCTGGAGACGGCCATCGGGCCGGTCTCCTTGAGCAGGTCGAGGGCGACCGGGTGGAGCGGCATGCGGACGGCGACCGTGCCCTTGGTGTCGCCCAGGTCCCAGGAAAGTGCCCTGTTGGCCCTGCAGACCAGCGTGAGCGGCCCGGGCCAGAAGGCGTCGATGAGATCCTGCCCATAAGGCCCGAGGTCGTCCACGAGCGCTGTGGCGGCTCTGACGGTGCCCACGAGCACGGGCGGCGGCATGTCGCGGCCGCGCCCCTTGGCGTCGAGCAGCGCGGTGACGGCCGGCGGCATGAACGCGTCGGCGCCGATGCCGTAGACGGTGTCGGTCGGCAGCACGACCAGCTCGCCGCGGCGCACGGCGGTGGCGGCCTCGATCAGGCCCTCGGCGCGCTGGTCGAGGTCGGAGCAGTCAAAGCGTCTTCCCACGGCGTGCATCCTAGTCCTGGCCGAGTCTGGCCGTGACGAAGCGGTCCCTTCGGGTGAGGTCCTGGCGCAGGCGGACGTCGCGCCAGCCGTTGTCCTCGGGGAAGGTCAGATAGACGGCCCTGCCCTGCTCGTCGGCGTGTTCGACGGCCACCCAGCCGCCGGGTCGCAGCAGGCGGCGGGCGGTGCGTTCGACCGCGCGCACCTCGCCGAGGCCGTCGTCGCCGGAGCCGTACAGGGCCCTGGAGGGGTCGTAGTCGCGGACCTCGGGGTCGCGCGGGATGGCGCCGGGCGGGATGTACGGCGGGTTGGAGATCACCAGGTCGACCTTGCCGTTGAGCTCGGGAAGGGCTTCGGCGAGGTCTTCCGGGTGCAGGTGCGTACGCCCCTGGCCCAGCTCGGAGATGTTGCGCTTGGCCCAGGTGTAGGCCGCGGGGTCGACCTCGACGGCGTGCACCTCGGCGAGCGCGACCTCCTGGGCGATCGACAGCGCGATGGCCCCCGAGCCGGTGCCGAGGTCGACGACGAGCGGCGCCGTCACGTCCATGGCGCGCAGGGTCTCGATCGCCCACCCGGCCATGACCTCGGTCTCCGGCCGCGGCACGAACACGCCGGGGCCGACCGCGAGTTCCAGGTAGCGGAAGTAGGCGTGGCCGGTGATGTGCTGCAGCGGCTCACGCGCCTCGCGCCGGGCGATGCCCTCCCAGAACAGCGCGTCGAAGTCGGAGTCCTTGACCGTGTGGAGCTCGCTCCTGCGCACGCCGTGGACGAACGCCGCGATCTCCTCCGCGTCGGTGCGCGGCGAAGGCACACCTGCCTCGGCGAGCCGGGCGGTGGCGAGAGCGATCTCGTCCAGCAGAAATGTCATGAGTGTTGTGCGAGCTTCTCCGCCATCTCGGCGTCGATGAGTGCCTGGGTGACGGCGTTGAGCTCGCCGTCGAGAACCTGGTCGAGGTTATACGCCTTGAAGCCTACGCGGTGGTCGGAAATCCGGTTCTCGGGAAAGTTGTACGTGCGGATGCGCTCGGAACGGTCGACCGTCCGCACCTGCGACTTGCGCTCGGCCTGCGCCGCGGCGTCGGCCTGCTCCTGGGCCACGGCCAGCAGACGGGCACGCAGGATGCGCATCGCCGACTCCTTGTTCTGGAGCTGGCTCTTCTCGTTCTGGCAGGAGACGACCACGCCCGTGGGCAGGTGGGTGATGCGCACCGCCGAGTCGGTCGTGTTGACGCTCTGGCCACCGGGACCGCTGGAGCGGTAGACGTCGATGCGCAGGTCGTTGGGGTCGATCTGGACGTCGACCTCCTCCGCCTCCGGGTAGATCAGCACGCCGGCGGCGCTGGTGTGGATGCGGCCCTGGGACTCGGTGACGGGCACCCGCTGCACGCGGTGGACGCCGCCCTCGAACTTGAGCCTGGACCACACGCCCTCGTCGCCCTTGGCCTTGATGCCGACCGTGACGTCTTTGTAGCCGCCGAGGTCGGAGGGCTGGGTGTCGATGATCTCGGTCTTCCAGCCGAGGCGCTCGGCGTAGCGCAGGTACATCCGCAGCAGGTCGCCGGCGAACAGCGCGGACTCCTCGCCGCCCTCGCCCGCCTTGATCTCCATGATGATGTCCTTGTCATCGTTGGGATCGCGCGGGATGAGCAGGTGCTTGAGCTTCTCCTCAAGCTGCGGGATGCGCTCCTCGATCTCGGCCGCCTCGGCCGCGAACGCCTCGTCCTCGCCGGCCAGTTCCTTGGCCGCCGTCAGGTCCTCGCGGGCGGAGTCGAGCTCCCGGTAGGTGGTGACGACCGGGGTGAGCTGGCTGTAGCGCCGGCCGAGTGTGCGGGCCTTGTTCTGGTCGGCGTGCACGGCGGGGTCGGCAAGCTGCAGCTCCAGCTCGGAATACTCCTTGAGCAACTCGTCGAGGTTCACCGTGGGTCCTTCAGTGGGTTGAATGCCGTTTCACCAACAACGCCGACCCGGCGCACGTGGTGCGGCCGGGTCGGCGTCGGTGAAGCTACTTGCCCGTGGCCTTCTTGCCGAAGCGCTTCTCGAAGCGAGCCACCCGGCCGCCGGTGTCGAGGATCTTCTGCTTGCCCGTGTAGAACGGGTGGCAGGCCGAGCACACGTCGGCGTGGATGACGCCGTTCTTCGCGGTGCTGCGGGTCGTGAACGTGTTACCGCAGGAGCAGGAGACCTGCGTCACGTGGTAATCGGGGTGGATGTCGGGCTTCATGGCTGTCCTTTCGGGCTGCGGCCGCCGGGTCGCCTTCACGCATGGCGTGAACCGGAACCGCAAAATGGTCAGCTACCAGTGTGCCAGATCGTGCAACCTGCCCAGGCCATGGGGCATTCCCGCGATCTTCATGACGCGGCCACACGCGCCACACTAGGCTCCTTCGCACAAACCATCACTTTTCCCACAAATGGGACTTAGCCAAAGGATCACCCAACTGATGAAGAGAAGGGTGCGGCTGCTTCTCGCGGCCGCCACGGGGGCCGCCGTTCTCCTCGGAGGCGCCGGTCTCTCGGCCACCGGCGCGTCGGCCTCGGCCTACGCGCTGGCGGACGACTTCGCGGGGGACGCGTCGGCGAGCGCGTACGTCCCGCTGGAGAAGGACGTCGACGCCACCGTCACGCTCAAGCTCAAGAACCCGGGCACCGTCACCAGCGTGACCGGCTCCATCGAGCCGCCCGGCAAGTCGGCCAGGACGGTGTCGTTCGACTTCACGCCGAGCACCTCCACCACCACCCCGACCCCCACCCCGTCGCCGGCGACCGAGAAGACGGTCACCGGCAAGTGGACGATCACCAAGGACGACCCGGCGGGCGACTGGAAGCTCACCGTCAACGTCGCCCGCTCCGGCGGCGGGAACAGCCCGAGCACCTTCACCGTCAAGGTCTCCGGCAAGCAGGGCATCTCCGGCGCGAACGTCACTCCCGACCCCGTCCAGCTCGTCAAGGGCAGGGACACCAAGGTCACGGTCGAGGCGTCGGTGAAGGACGCGGGCACGGTCTCGGCCAAGCTCATCAGCGACACCACCAGCGAGTACTACGACCTCGGCGAGCTGGCCAAGGAGTCGGACAGCTACTACCGCGGCGTCACGTACTTCACCGACGACACCACTGAGGGCGACTGGACCCTTGAGGTGTACGCCACCCGCGGCGGCCAGACGCTCAAGGGCGAGGCGTCGTTCTCGGTCGTCGCCCCGACCGGCGGCGCGTCCAAGAAGGCCAAGACCAGGGTGACGATCTCGGCCCCGAACAAGGTCACCAAGGGCCGCGCGTTCAAGGTCTACGGCAAGGTCTACCGCGGCACGAAGGCGTACAAGAACAAGATCGTCGAGGTGTACTTCAAGACCAAGGGCACCAAGTCGTACAAGTTCATGGGGTACGCCAAGGCCACCTCGACCGGCAAGTACAGCAAGACGTTCAAGGGCAAGAAGGACGGCTACTTCCAGGTCAAGGTGCCCGGCACGAGCAAGACGCGCACCTCCCTGTCACCGCAGGAGTTCGTGGACGTGAGGTAGCGGGTACGGCCCGCATCCCCAACCCCGGGTGCAGGCCGTATCAGCGACCCAGATACGTCAGGACGGCGAGAACCCGCCGATGGTCCTCGGGCGCCGGCCCGAGGGCCAGCTTGGCGAAGATGCCGGACACGTGTTTCTCCACCGCCCCTTCGGTGACGACCAGCCGGGCGGCGATCGCGGTGTTGGAGCGGCCCTCGGCCATCAGGGCCAGGACCTCGCGCTCCCGGGGGGAGAGCAGGTCGAGCGGCGCGCCCCTGCGCCTGCGGCTGAGCAGTTGCACGACGACCTCCGGGTCGATCACCGTGCCGCCCGCCGCCACCTCGCGCACCGCCTCCATGAACTCGGCCACGTCGGCCACCCGCTCCTTCAACAGGTAGCCGACGGCCTTGCCGATCAGCTCGCCCGCGTAGCGCTCCTCGACGTACTGGGACAGGACCAGGATCGGGAAGTCGGGCCTGGCCTCGCGGACCCTCAGCGCCGCCTTCAGCCCCTCGTCGGTGTGGGTGGGCGGCATACGCACGTCAACGATCGCCAGGTCGGGCTCGTGTTCGTGGACGGCGGCCACCAGCGCGGGCCCGTCGGAGACCGCCGCGACGGTCTCGAAGCCGCCGTCGGCGAGCAACCGCGCCAGCCCCTCGCGCAACAGTACGGAATCCTCGGCGATGACCACGCGCATGTGCACATGACTACCATTCGCAGGGCAGCTCCGCACGGACGATCGTCGGCCCCCCGACGGGGCTGTGCAGCACGAGCACGCCGTCGATGGTCGCCGCCCGGTCGGCCAGGCCCGACAGCCCGCCGTCCGGCGTGACGACGGCGCCGCCGATGCCGTTGTCCCACACGTCCACGACCACGCCGCGGACGTCCCCGAACACCGCCACCGACGCCTCCGTCGCGCCCGAGTGCTTGGCGAGGTTGGTCAGGGCCTCGGCGACGATGAAGTACGCGATGCTCTCCACCGCGGCGGGCGGCCGTTCGGTCAGTTCGACGGAGACGTCCACGTGCACCGGGGCCCGCGCGGCCAGCCCCGACAGAGCCGCGTCGAGCCCGCGGTCGGTGAGGATGGCCGGGTGAATGCCGCGGGCGAGGTCGCGCAGCTCGGCGATGGCCGCCTTGGTGCCCGCGTGGGCCTGGACGATCAGCGCCCTGACCTCCTCCGGCTCGGTGTCGAACTTGGCCTGCGCCCGTCCCAGGTCCACCGCCACCGACAGCAGCCGCTGCTGCGCGCCGTCGTGCAGGTCGCGCTCGATCCTGCGGCGTTCGGCCTCGGCCGCGTCGATCCCCCTGGCCCGGCTGGCCCGCAGCCGCTCCTCCTCGCTGCCGCCGAGCAGCACCGTGGCCAGCGTGCCGTGCAGCCAGGCCATGCCCCGTACGAGATAGGCCGTCACGACGAGCAGCACCACGCCGGCCGCACCCGCCACCAGCACGCCCGCCCAGTCGTCGATGATCAGGCCGGTGCGCCCGTCGCTCAGGACGTACAGGACGCGTGCCAAGGGCGCGAGCAGCAACATCGCCGTCGCCGTCCACAGGGCGAGCGACAACGCGGACTCGACCAGGCCCAGCGGGAGGAGCATGAGGAGGTAGCCGAGGTCCTGCCAGGTGGCCTTGTCGCCGAGCAGCCAGGTGAGGTGCGCGAGCAGCCCGCCCTCGGGCCTGCTCCGGTACGGGTCGGCGATCCGCACCCCGAACGCCGCCCCCATCAGCCGTCGCTCCAGCATCGCCCCGCCGCGCCACATCAGCACGGCCGCCATCGTCAGCGGCAACCCCACCCAGACGATGACCAGCGGCACCGCCACCGTCGTCGCCAGGGCCACCACGATGAACCAGGCCATCCCGAACCCCGCGCTGACCAGCAGGTACGGAGCCGCCCGCCAGGTCATCGGGTCCACCAGCACCCCTAACGGCCCCTTCGGCCCGAACCGCACCCTGTCCTTCAGCCTCACCGATCGCATGCCTCCAGCCTGCCCGGCGCCGCGGACGGGGTGAATGGAGCAGACGTCCGATCCCGGGGTGGGGTTAACCCCACCCCGCGCACGCGAAAGGGGCGGCGGGAGAACCTCCCCGCCGCCCCTCAAGGCGCGTGGCCGCTAGTCGCGGTCGTTGCTCACCGTGGTCTTCTGCACCTGCATGAGGAACTCGGCGTTGGACTTGGTCTCCTTCATCTTCTCCAGGAGAAGCTCCAGAGCCTGCTGCATGTCCAGAGCGTGCAGCACCCGCCGCAGCTTCCAGACGATCTGCAGCTCATCCTTGCCCATGAGGATCTCTTCCTTACGCGTGCCGGACGCGTCCACGTCGACCGCGGGGAAGATGCGCTTGTCGGCCAGGGAGCGGTTGAGCTTGAGCTCCATGTTGCCGGTGCCCTTGAACTCCTCGAAGATGACCTCGTCCATCTTGGACCCGGTCTCGACCAGGGCCGTGGCGAGGATCGTCAGCGAGCCGCCGTTCTCGATGTTGCGCGCGGCGCCGAAGAAGCGCTTCGGCGGGTAGAGCGCCGTGGAGTCGACACCACCCGACAGGATACGACCGGAGGCCGGGGCCGCCAGGTTGTAGGCGCGGCCGAGTCGCGTGATCGAGTCGAGCAGGACGACCACGTCGTGGCCCAGCTCCACCAGGCGCTTGGCGCGCTCGATGGCCAGCTCGGCGACCGTGGTGTGGTCTTCGGCCGGACGGTCGAAGGTCGAGTGGATGACCTCGCCCTTCACCGACCGCTGCATGTCGGTGACCTCTTCGGGACGCTCGTCCACGAGCACGACCATCAGGTGGCACTCGGGGTTGTTGCGGGTGATCGCGTTGGCGATCGCCTGCAGCACCATCGTCTTGCCGGCCTTCGGCGGCGAGACGATCAGACCGCGCTGGCCCTTGCCGATCGGCGAGACGAGGTCGATGATCCGCGTGGTGAGGATGTTCGGCTCGGTCTCCAGGCGCAGGCGCTCCTGCGGGTAGAGCGGCGTCAGCTTGTTGAAGTCGGGCCGGTTGCGGGCCTGCTCCGGGTCCATGCCGTTGACGGTGTCGAGGCGGACCAGGGCGTTGAACTTCTCGCGGCGCTCGCCGTCGCGCGGCTGGCGCACCGCGCCGGTGATGACGTCGCCCTTGCGCAGGCCGTTGCGGCGGATCTGGGCCAGCGAGACGTAGACGTCGTTGCTGCCCGGCAGGTAGCCGCTGGTCCTGACGAACGCGTAGTTGTCGAGGATGTCGAGGATGCCGGCGATCGGGATGAGCACGTCGTCGTCGCCGATGACGGGCTCGGTGCTGTCGAAGCGGTCACGGCCGCGGCCGCGGTTGCGCTCCCTGAAGCGGCCCCTGCGGCCACGCCGGTCGTCGTCGTCGCCGCCCCGCTGGTCACCGCGCTGGTCACCGCGCTGGTCGCCCCGCTGGTCACCGCGCTGGTCGCCCCGCTGGTCACCGCGCTGGTCGCCCCTGCCGCCGGCGTCCGTGGCGCGCTGGTCGCCGCGGCTGCTCTCGGCACGGCCGCCCTCACCGCGGTCGGCACGGTCTGCACGGTCTGCACGGTCTGCACGGTCTGCACGGTCTGCACGCTCACCGCGGTCGCTACGGTCGCTGCGCTCGCCACGGTCGCTGCGCTCGCCACGGTCGCTGCGCTCGCCACGCTCACGGCGCTCGCCGCGGCTGCGCCGCTCGCGACGGCTCTCGCGCTCGCCCCGCGTGTCGGCCTGACCGGCGTCCACGACCTGGGCCTGCTGCTCGACGGCCGGCTCGGCCGGCGCGGCCACGGGCTCGGGGGCCGCGGCCACCGGCTCGGCGGCCTGCGGTGCGGCCTCGTCGGCGGGCTTGGTGCGGGAACGTTCCCTGCGCGTACGGGTGGGCCGCTCGGCCACGGGAGGCGCGGCCTCCGTCAGGACGGGCGCCGCCTCAACCGCGGCTGCCGCCGGAGCGCCGTCTCCGGAGGCGCCACCCTGCTTCTCCTGGATGGCCGCGATGAGCTGGCTCTTCCGCATGCGCCCGGTGCCGCTGATGCCCAGCTCAGCGGCCATCTTCTGCAGCTCGGGCAGCACCTTGGCGGACAGGCCGGTGCCGGAGCGACGCGCACGAGGCTTGGCCGCGGCGCGGGTGGGGGTGTCGCCGGACGCGGGCTGAGAGCCTGGTGCGTCGGAGAGGAGTTCGGTGGTGTCGCTCAACTAAAAGGTCCTTCCCAGGGGTCGGGCGCCGGTTTTGTTCTGCCGGGCGTCCCGGAGGTGCTTGCGACCCGGCGGGACAGTCCGGGTCGGGGTGCACGTTGCGATCTTCGGCTGTCGCGGACGGCCGCCACTCTTGGGGAGGGGTTCGTCCAGGCCGCCACAGGACCGTGGCGCGTGGCTGACACCCCCCAGATTGCTGTCGCCAACCAGATGTCGATGTGCGTCGAACGCGCAGGTCCCCGTCGTCGCCGCCTCACGTTGGGCCAACCGGGTGTGGGCCAACCGGAGGCAACGGATTCCGGGGAGACAGCCGCGCTGCTCACGCCTCGCGACGTGAAGCATGATGCAGCGATGTATGGCTGACAAGCACGCACCCACCAAGGGGGCCATCTGGTGCGGCTATCAGCCTAACATCACCAGCGCACACGGCTATTCCCTGAAGGTCTAAAGAGGCATCAGCGTGTCTCGGGGAACTGAACGTTCGCACCAACCGGGTCGACGTCCATTTGCTGGATGTGCCAGTCATTACCCACTTCTGGCGCGATCAAATCCTGCGTATCCGGTGACGAAAACGCAAGAACCGTGGGACCCGCCCCCGAAACGACCGCAGGCACGCCGACTGCACGCAGACGTTCTACCAGACGCGCGCTCTCCGGCATGGCAGGCGCGCGATAGGGCTGGTGGAGACGGTCTTCGGTGGCGGCGAGCAGCAGCTCTGGTTCCGGTCGCGAGGTCAGCGCGGCGATCAGCAACGCGGCCCTGCCGGCGTTGAAGGAGGCGTCCTTGTGGGGCACGTCCTTCGGCAACAGCCCCCGAGCGGTCTCCGTGGCCAGCCGCGTCGAAGGAACGACGGCGACCGGGCGGACCCTCTCGTCGGGAGCCAGCTTCACCATACGCGGTACTCCGGCGTGGTCGGTCCAGGCCACCGTCAGGCCCCCGGCCAGGCACGGAGCGACGTTGTCGGGGTGGCCCTCCATCTCGGTGGCCAACGCGAAGACCTCGTCGTCGGACAGGCCGGAGTCGCTCAGCGCGCGGGCGGCCAGGATGCCGGCGCAGACCGCGGCCGAGGACGAGCCCAGGCCGCGGGCGTGCGGGATGCGGTTGACGCAGCGCAGGGCGATGCCCGCAGGCTGCGGCGCCCCCATGCGGGCGTACGCCTCGCGCATCGCCCGGACGACGAGGTGTCCCTCGCCGAGATCGACCTCGCCCGCGCCTTCGCCCTCCACGTTCACGCGCACGCCGGGCTCGGCGGTGAGCGTGGCCTCCACGTCGTCGTAGAGGGTGAGCGCCAGGCCGAGCGCGTCGAAGCCCGGCCCCAGGTTGGCCGACGTGGCCGGCACGCGGATTCGCACCGTCGTCATTGGTTCACGGTTCCCTCGTCGTTCGCTCACTCCCCGTGCACCCCTCAGGCGAGGTTGAGTGCCGCGGCGGCGGCGTGCACGTCGATCGGGATGACCACCGGGGCGGGCGCGCCCGAGATGGCCCAGTCGGGGTCCTTCAGGCCGTTGCCGGTGACGGTGCAGACGATGCGCTGCCCGGCCTCCACGAGCCCCTGGGAGTGTGCCTGGAGCAGCCCCGCGACGCTCGCCGCCGAGGCCAGCTCCACGAACACGCCCTCCTCCTGGGCCAGCAGCTTGTACGCCGCCGCGATCTGCCGGTCGGTCACCGCCTGGATGACGCCGCCGGACTCGTCGCGGGCCGCGGTGGCCAGGTTCCAGGACGCCGGGTTGCCGATGCGGATGGCGGTGGCGATCGTGTGGGGGTGGGTCACCGGGGCGCCCTCGACGATCGGCGCGGCGCCGCTGGCCTGGAAGCCGAACATGCGCGGACGCTTCGTCGAGACGCCGTCGTCGGCGTACTCCTGGTAGCCCATCCAGTAGGCCGAGATGTTGCCCGCGTTGCCCACCGGGATGCAGTGGATGTCGGGGGCGTCGCCGAGGGCGTCGACGATCTCGAACGCCGCCGTCTTCTGGCCCTGCAGCCGGAACGGGTTGACCGAGTTGACCAGCGCGATCGGGTAGCTGGAGGACAGCTTGCGGGTCATCTCCAGGCAGTCGTCGAACGACCCCTCGACCTGCAGCAGCGTGGCCCCGTGGACGAGCGCCTGCGCCAGCTTGCCCATCGCGATCTTGCCCTTCGGCACCAGCACGGCGCAGGTCAGCCCCGCGCGTACGGCGTAGGCCGCCGCGGAGGCCGAGGTGTTGCCGGTGGAGGCGCAGATGACCGCCTTGGCGCCCTCTTCGACCGCCTTGCTGATGGCCATGGTCATGCCGCGGTCCTTGAAGCTGCCGGTCGGGTTGGCCCCCTCGACCTTGAGATAGACCTCGCATCCCGTCAGCGCCGACACGCGGTGCGCCGGGACGAGCGGGGTGCCGCCTTCGAGGAGCGTGACGACGGGCGTCTTCGTGGTGACCGGAAGACGCTCTCGGTACTCCTCGATGAGGCCACGCCACGACCTGCCCATGATGACTCCCTACCTGCGGTGTTGGCCACCGAGTGTACGGGGTGCGCGGCGCGGGCGCGGAGCCGAGTCCACTGAGTGGACAGGTCGTTGGACAGCGCCACTATTCAGGAAATTCTCAGCATCTCCCGATAAGGTCTCGGCAGGGGGTCACCATGAACGCGCGTCCTGCTTTGAGGCAGAACGACTATTCACCAGTAGTGCCGCCGGAGCTCGGGGCCTGGTCGCCGGGGTTGTCCGTGAGCGTGGTGATACCGGCGCACGGCGGGCAGGACAAGCTCGACCTGACGCTCGCCGCGCTGGCCGCGCAGACGTACCCGGACCATCTCATGGAGCTCCTGGTCGTCGACGACGGCAGTGCGCCGCCCGTCCGGCTGCCGGAGATCCGGCCGGTCAACACCAGGATCGTCCCGGTACGGGACGGCTGGGGCATCTCCAACGCGGTCAACACCGGCGCCAAGGCCGCCGACGGTGAGATCATCCAGCGGCTCGACGCCGACATGGTCGCCTGCCGGGAGCACATCGAGGCCCTGGCCCGCTGGCATCACGTGACCGACTACCTGGTCACGATCGGGATGAAGAAGTTCGTCGAGGCGCCGCCGGTCACCGCGCGGCAGGTGTTCGCCGCCGGGCGCCTGGACGAGGTGTTCGACCTGGCAGGGGCCGTGTCGAGCTCGACCGAGGCGACGATCGAGAGGACCGACGGGCTGCGCAGCAGCCGCAACCCGTACCACGTGTGCACCGGGCCGACCTTCGCCCTCCCCCGCGAGGTCTTCGACGCCGTGGGCGGGCTCGACCCGACCGTGGTGCGCGGCGAGGACACCGAGTTCTCCTACCGGCTGGCCATGCACGGCGTGGTGTTCGTGCCCGACCAGGCCGCCCAGGCGGTGCACCTCGGGCTGCCTGCGCAGCACCGCGACCGGGAGCGGGCGGTGCGGGCGGTGGAGCCGTACCTGGCGCACCGGATCCCGCTCCGCCGTGACCTGCGCAAGGACCGGGGGCGGCGGTGGCTGGTGCCGTACGTGGAGATCGTGCTGGACGTCACCGACACCTCCGAGTCGGTGGTGCGGCGCGCGGTGACGGCGGCCCTGGACGGCAAGCTCCAGGACGTCGTGCTGACGCTGGTCGGCCCGTGGTCGCGGCTGGACGACGGGCGGCGCGCGGTGTTGTCGGACCCGTGCTTCGAGCTGCGGCTCATGCGCGACCTGTTCGCGCACGACGAACGCATCCGGCTCATCGACGAGGCCGCCCCGACGCCCGCGCCCACGCCGTTCCGCTACCGGGGGCCGGTGGACGTGCCGCTGCACCGGGCGACGCTGGAGCGCATGGTCGAGTCGGTGCAGAAGGACCTGACGGGGGTGCTCGTCGTCGACCTGCCCGACGGGCGCACGGCCCGGCTCGAACGCACCTCCGCGCTGGGCCGGGCGCTGCTGCTGGCCGGTCCCGGCGCCGACCTCGACGACGTCATCGACACCACGCACGGCGTACGGCACGAGCCGCCGGACCGCTACTGGCCCGCGCCGCCGCAGCCGGAGCCGGTCACCATCCCCGCGACGGTGGCGGTACCGGCCGAGTCCGCCGAGAACACCCTGTTCAGGCGGCTGAAGTCGGCCCTGCGCCCGAACTGACCGCCTCCAGAGGGACGAGCGGTCAGCCGCGCAGGCGGCGGCCCAGCGCTCGTTTCATCGTGGCCGACAGCAGGGTACGCAGGCTCTGCTGGGCGCGGTTCGCGGCGGCGAGCTGGCGGCGCAGGGTGCTCACGTCGCGCCGCAGCTCGACGGCCGTTTTGCGCCACCGCGTGGCCTCGTCCCGCCACTTGGTCACCTGGGCGCGCAGGCGGTCGGCCTCCGCCGCCAGCCGCTCGGTCTCGGCCTGGGCCTCCAGCCGCGCCCGGTACGCCCCGCGCCGCCCGATCAGCGGCGCCGCCTCCGTGGTGAACCCGTAGGTCTCGCCCTCGACCCAGGACACGCCGGACACGGCGTCCACCACGTCGTCGAGGTCACCGGGGTCACCGGGGTGGTCGGCGGCCACCATGCGGGCCCTGGCGAAGGCCGAGCAGCGTTCCAGCCGGGCCGCCACGACGCCCTGCGACGACTCCCGCAGCAGCACGGCGACCAGGCCGAGGCCCTCGTCGCGGGCCAGGTCGAGCAGGCGGGCGAGGGTGTCCTCGCCGGGGATCCAGCCGGTCGGCAGGCGCAGCACGAACGGCGTGGCCGGGTCCACCTCCTCGGCCGTGACCAGGCGCACCCGTCCTTCGTGCAGGTAGTGGCCGTGGACCAGGGCCAGGTCGAGGCCTGGGTCCTTGAGCGGGGAGCGGCGCTCGCGGTCCAGCTCGTCCCAGGGGCCGAGCAGGAGCACCGACAGGTCGGGAACGGTCCCGGCGAGCAGGGCGTCCACCGTCGCGCGCACGCTGTCGTAGCCGGCCGTGCCGTCCACGACGGCGGTGACGTACGGGATCTTCCACTGGCGGGACGGATGGGTGCGCAACCACCGGTACGCCGGGATGCGGTCGGCCACGAACGCGTGGCTCACCCGGTCGATGGCCTCCTTGTCGCGCATGCGCATGGTCGGGCCGAGATGGTAGGCGCGGGCGCGGGGCTCGGGCACGAACACCGCGCCCGCCTGGCCCAGCCGGTAGCCCATCTCGGTGTCCTGGCCGAGGATCAGCTCGTCGTCCATGGGGCCGGCGCTCTCGATCAGGCGGGCGCCGACCGAGGTCGCGCCGCCGACGTGCAGGCTGAAGGGCCGCTGGGGGTTGGCGGTGAGGCCGTCGGTGCGTTCGACCAGGTCGACGATCCAGGTGTGCGGCTCGGCGGGCTCGAAGTGCTCCTCCAGGTCGGCGGGGAGCTCGGCGGGCAGCTCCGCGTCGGTGAACCTGATGTAGCCGGTCACGACCAGGTAGGGGGCCGTGTGGTGCCAGCGCATGTGGGCCTCGATCGCGCCCGGGGTGAGGACGACGTCGGAGTCGAGCCAGTGGATCACGTCGCCGGTGGCCTCGGCCAGGCCGGCGTTGCGGGCGTTGGCGCGGCCGGGCTGGTCGCAGACGATCAGGCGGCTGCCCTCGGGACGGACGGCGGGCAGCCGCAGGGGCGGGACGCTGCCGTTGTCCACGACGATGACCTCGGTGAGCGCGGCCGGGTAGGTCTGGCGGGCGAGGCCGGCCAGCACCAGGTCCAGCTTGTCCTGGCCGCCGTAGGCCGGGATGATCACGCTGACCGTGAGCGACGGGGTGAGGTCCGCCCCGGGCCGCAGCACGCGGTAGTCGTTGCCGCGCACCGGCGGCTTCTGGCCGTTGTTCATGCGGTTTCCATCAGCAGGCTCGGCCGGAAGCCGTGCCATTGGTTCGTGGCGATCCTGACGAAATGGGCCAGCGGCAGCTGCCAGGTGTGCTCCTCGGTGAGCCCCCTGCGCAGGACGTAGCCGAGGCCGTGCGTGCGATAGGTGCGCGCGCCGATCTTTTGCGCCGCTTTCAGGAACTCCAGATCGACCGCACGCGGGAGAGCGGGAAATCCTCCAATTTCCCGAAATTTCGCGCTTTGGAGCAAAATGGTGCCTCCGGCTACGTGATCCGCCCAAACCTCGCTAGGGTACGCCGCTCCGCTCGCGAACGTCGTCCGCCGGATCGTGGCGCGCAACGGCTCCAGGTAGAAGAACTCGGCCGTCGTGCCCACGACGTCGGCCCCCGCGTACGAGCGGGCCATGAGCAGGTCGGACAGGTGGCCGGGGCCGTACCAGTCGTCGTCGTCCCACTTGGCGAGGTAGTCGCCCGAGGCCAGGGCGGCGGCCCGGTTCAGCACCTCGCCGAACGGCACCGTCCGGGCCGCCTCGACCCACCTGACGGGCAGCGAGCACGCCTCGACGGCCGCGCGTACCTGCTCGAAGGCCACCCCGTGCAACCCGAGCAGGACCTCGGCCTCGACGCCCCGCTGCCGCTCCATCTGCGCCAGCGCCGCGCCGACCAGGCCGGGCCGCTTGGTCGACATGACGATGCTGACCGTCGCGCGGGCGGGCCGGTGGACCAGGCGCCGCAGCCGTACGCTGTGCTCCTCCCGCCGCAGGTCGGCCAGGGAGCGCGCGGTGCCGTCAGCGGGCTCGGCGAGCCAGTCGCGGTCGGTGAGCCGCGCGGCCAGGTCGCCCGGCACCCACGCGGGGGCGTCCCGGGCGGTCAGCGGGATCCCGGCGCCGGCCAGCTCCGTCAGGCCGTCCAGCGGCACCGGCGCGGCGGGCCAGTCGATCTCCAGCCCACGCCGGGTACGCAGCTCGGGCACGTCGGGCGGCCCGCCGTCCACCTGCCATCCGTCCGCCCAGTGCAGCCGGGCGAACCCCTTGCCCGGCGTACGCGTGAAGCCGCAGGGGGTGACGGACATGGACGATGCTCCTCGACCGGACGGGACTGGATCGGCGCCTACCTTACGCCCGTTTTTACACGTCAGTAGACAGACAGGCAGCTTTCGCATCCCGAACGGCGTGGGCCCCGAGGCAGCGGGTTCCCAGTTTTCCTCCAGGAACTTATGGCACGGTAGAGGTCAGGGTTTATCAGGGTGGCAAAAATCCCGCCCATCCTCCTATGCCCGACTAGTCGTGACTATGAAAGGTTTGCGCGGATGCTCTCGCCCCGCCGATTGGCAGCGGCCGCCGCACTTCTCGCAGTCGTGGCCGCCGGGGTGCTCGCCCTCCTCGTCCTGGCCGGCCTGCTCACCCTCGGTGCGGCGGCGGCCGTCGCGGCGTTCGCGGTCACGCTGGCCGCCCTGGCCCTGCTGCTGCTCACCGTCCGCCGCGTGGACGGCAAGGCGCACCGGATCGACCTGCGCATGAAGAAGCAGGAGGCCGAGCTCGCCCGTACGACGACCGCGGTCAAGAACCTCGAATCCCGGCTGGAGCTGCTGGTCCAGGCCGTCGAGGAGTCGGCCGCGCGGCGGGCCGACGACATCGGGGCGATCCTCGCCTCGCTCGGCGAGGACCGGGTGAACGCCATGACCAGGGCCCGGGAGGTCGAGGAGCTGCGCGAGGAGGTTCGCGCGCTGGCCAAGGGCCTGGCATGACCCGCGTCCGGCACAACGACTACGGGGTGCTGCGCCCGCCCGCGATCGGGGACTGGACGCCCGAGCTGCGCGTGTCCGTGGTCATCCCGGCCTACGACTGCCAGGAGGCGCTGGAGCGCACGGCGTCCGCGCTGGCCGCGCAGACCTATCCGGCCGGGCTCGTCGAGATCGTGGTCGCCGACGACGGCAGCACGCCGCCGGTCGAGCTGCCGGGAGCCCGCGTCGTACGGGTGGCCGACGGCTGGGGACGCGGCGCGGCCCGGCAGACCGGGCAGCTGGCCGCCACCGGCGAGGTGATCCACTGGCTGGACTCCGACATGATCCTGGCCCCCGACCACCTTGAGGCGCACATGCGCTGGCACCACCTGCTCGACCACGCGGTGGTGATCGGCGACACCCGGTTCGTGACGGCCCCGGGCGAGGAGGGCACGCAACCGGAGTACACGCGCAAGACCCTGGAGTCGACCCGGATGCTGAAGGACGCGGGGGCGAGCGCGTACCTGCTGCACACGGGGGCCTCCACGTCGGTGCGCGCCGAGCTGCTGCGCGCGGCGGGCGGCGTGGACACCTCGCTCAACATGGCCGAGGACACCGAGCTGGGCTACCGGCTGGCCCAGGCGGGGGCGGTGTTCGTGCCCGATCCGCAGGCCAGGGCGTGGCACGTCGGGCCCTCCACGGTGATGTCGCGGGAGAAGGAGGTCCACCGGCACAACTGGTCCTACCTGGGCGACCTCGTGCCGCAGCTGCGCTGGCTGCGCAGCCATCCCCGGCGCCACTGGCGGGTGCCGTACGTGCGGGTCGTGGTGAGCGCCACCACGTACGAGGAGACCCGGGCGAGCGTGGACGCGGCGCTGGCGGGCACGCTGCCCGACGCCGCCGTCACCGTCGTCGGCCCCTGGGGCCGGCTGACCGGCGAGCGCCGGTCCAGCCTCGACGACCCGCTGCTGGACCTGCGGCTGCTGCACAACCTGTACGCCCACGAGCCGCGCGTCACGTTCGCGGAAAGCGAACCGGTCAGCGTCGCCCCCACCCCGTTCCTGCTGCGGCTGCCCGCCGGATGGGTTCTCGGGGCCGACACCCTCGCCCGGCTCGTGCGACTGGCCGACGAGGACCTGCTCGGCCTGCTCTGCGTCGCCCTGGCCGAGGACGCGGACGGGGTCGTGGCCGCCCGGCTGGAGCGCACGGCCGCCTTCGCCCGTGCCGCGCGCTACGACGGCGCCGCCGACGACCTGGTGGACGAGCTGTTCGGCGTCCTGTGGGTCGAGGGCGGCGAGCACGGTTTCGGCACCGCCGCGGAGCCTCCGCCGCTGGGCGGCGACCCGGCCAAGTGGCGCGCGCTGGCGGCCCGGCGGCTGGCGGAGACCAAGGAGCTGCGGGCCCAGGTCGACCGGCTCGCCGCCGAGGTCGAGCGCCTGTCCCGCGCACAGGACGAGGAGGACCCCGCTCCCGGGCCGCTGAGCTCCCTGATCCGGCACCTGCGGAGCGCCGGGTGATCGCCGATCAGCCGTCCGCCGAGCGGCGGACGGTCACCGCGCTGCTGGCGGAGCTGCCGGAGGCCCGGGTGTTCCTGGCCGGCACCGAGGGCCACACCTTCCCGGCCGACGGCGCGGGCCGCGCCGTGGACCTGGACCGGGACCTGCTGGAGCCGCCCGCCGAGCCGGAGTCGGCCGACCACGTCCTCGTGCTCGCCAGGACGCCCGCCGACCTGCGCAGGGTGGCGACCCTGCACAAGCTGCTCCCGCTGGCCGGGCGGGTGGTGGTGTGCGTGCTCGACGCCCCCGCCTCGCACCCGGCACCCGTGCCCACGCCGACCCCCGCGCACCGCTGGCGGTCGCTGACCGACCTGCGGGTGTACCAGCCCAGGAGCCGGGTGTGGGTGGTGGACGCCCGCTTCTCGGCCCCGACGCCCGCCGGCCGTACGGTGACCGCCACCGCGCGCGCCTTCGCCGGGCACCGCCTGGACGTGATCGCCGCGCCCGCCGCCGGGATCGCCGGGATCGGCTCGGCCGACTGGCGTCCCGGCGACCCGAACGCCACGCCCGCCGAGGTGAGCGGCCCGGTCCCCGAACGCGTCGGCGCCCCCGGCAGCGACGTCGTGCTCCGCACGCTGGGCGACGACGCCCTCCGCGGCCTGGCCGGCGACGCCCTGCGGCCGCCGGGCGACGGCCGCGCCCCGGACGCGTCCCCGGCCCTGACACCGGGCGGGTCCGGCGAGCCGGGCGGGATCGGCTGGGCCGGGGATCAGGCGCCCGTCGAGCGGCCCACGATCGTCGCCGCGAGCTGGGAGAGCATCGGGCGTCCCGGCGGTGCGGGTTCGCCGCTGGCCGATCCCGACGTGCTCGGCGAGCCGTCGATGGTCCCGCCCGTGGACGAGCGCCTGGTGAACCCCCAGGGTTTCGTGACCACCCCGTCCCGGGGCATGGCCGCGCTGGCCGAGCGCGACGGCCGCTGGTCGGTGCTGCTCGACGGCAAGGTCGTGACGACGTTCGCCGAGTCGGGCGGGGTCACCGACGCCGACGTGGCCAGGCTCCGGCAGATCCGCGGCGTCGAGGTGAGCTGGCAACATCCGCACAGCGGCCCGCTGGCGGCCGTGCGGGTGCTGGCCGGTCTGGCCGCCGCCGGGGTGCCGCTGGTCACCGGAGCCGTGCCGCGCTGGGCGGGCGCTCTCGGGGACGAGCTGGTCACGCTGCTGCCCGCCGCCCCCGACCTGTCCGACGAGCTGCGGCGCGAGGAGCACAGCATCCGGCTGCGCCGGGCCGCCCTGCGCACCCATGGCGTGGCCGCGCGGTGGGAGCAGCTCGGCGCGCCCGCACCCGCTCCCCCGCTCACCTCCGTCCTGCTGGCCACCCGGCGCGCCGACATGGTGCCGTTCGCCCTGCGGCAGATCGCCCGCCAGCGGGACGCCCAGCTCGAAGTGGTGCTCGCGCTGCACGGCGTCCCGCGGGAGCACCCCGACGTCGCCGCCGCCCTGGCCGACTTCGGCGGTCCGCTGACCGTGTACGAGGCCGACCCCGCGGCCGTCTTCGGCGAGGTGCTGAACGAGGCCGCCGCCAGGGCCTCCGGCTCGTTCCTGCTCAAGATGGACGACGACGACTGGTACGGCCCCGACTTCCTGGCCGACCTGCTGCTCGCCCACTCCTACTCGGGGGCGCAGGTGGTCGGCACGGTGCCCGAGTTCGTCTACCTGGCCTCGATCGACGTCACCGTGCACCGCAGTCAGGTCACCGAGCAGATCACCAGCTTCGTGGCGGGCGGCACGATCCTGGTGGAACGTTCGGCGTTCCAGGCCGTGGGCGGCTTCCGGCCGCTGCGCCGCTCGGTGGACACCCAGTTCCAGGAGGCCCTCCAGGCGGCGGGCGGCCAGATCTACCGCACCCACGGCCTGGGCTACATCCTGCGCCGCGGCCCGGCCTCCGCCCACACCTGGCAGGAGCCGATCGGCACGTTCCTGCGCCGCAACCGGCGCCAGTGGCGCGGGTTCCGCCCGAACGCCCTGATGGAGCTGGAGGGGAGCAGCCGCCCATGACCGTCCCGCGCATCCGTGGCAACGACTTCGGCGTCCTCGACCCTCCCGAGCTGGGGGCCTGGGAGCCGGAGCTCGCCGTCACGGTCGTCATCCCGGCGCACGACCGCCAGGAGACCCTGGACCTGACGCTCGCCGCCCTGTCCGCGCAGAGCTACCCGGCGCACCTGCTCGACGTGATCGTGGTGGACGACGGCAGCGCCACCCCCATCCGCCTGCCCGACCTCGCCCCGGGCGGCACCAAGCTGATCCCCAGCCCGCCGGGCGGCTGGGGGCGCGCCTGGGCCGTGCAGGCGGGCCTGGACGCCGCCGCCGGCGAGGTCGTCCTCGTGCTGGACGCCGACATGGTCCCGCACCGGCGGCACGTCGAGGCCCAGCTCCGGTGGCACCACCTGGCCCCGTACGTCGTGGTGCTCGGCTGGATCGACTTCACCTCGGCCGGCGAGCCGCCCACGCCGGAGCAGGTCGTCCAGGCCCTGGACGCGGGCGCCGAGGACGGCCTGTTCCCGCTGTCACCGCACCGGCACGACTGGGCCGAGGAGATCATCCACGACCACGACGGCCTGCGTACGGCGTCCGGTGCGACGGCCGCCCGCGTGCACGTGGGGGCCACGGCGTCGTACCCGGCGGCGCTGCTGCGCTCGATCGGCGGCCTGGACACCTCGCTGGTGCTGGCCGAGGACACCGAGCTGGGATACCGGCTCGTCCAGGCGGGGGCGGTGTTCGTCCCGGACCCGCAGGCGCGGGCGTGGCACGTCGGCCTGCCGACCGCGATGCGCGACGTCGCCGCGTTGAAGCGGTACAACGACCCCTACGTGGCCGACCGGGTTCCCTACCGGCGGTATCTGCGGACGGATCCGGGGCGGCAGTGGCTGGTGCCGTACGTGGAGGCGGTGGTGACGGCGGGCGGCTACGAGGACACCCGCGCCACCGCGGACGCCCTGCTCGCCTCCTCCGTCCCCGACGTGCGCCTCACCCTCACGGGCCCCTGGCCCGCGCTGCCCACCGGACGCCGCTCGCCCCTGCGCGACCCCGACCTGGACCTGCGCCTGCTCAAGGCCACCTTCGAGCACGACCCACGGGTCCGGCTGGCCACCGAACCGCCTCCTGGGCCACCCGCCGGCACGACGGCCCCCTTCCGCCTGACCGTGCCGCCCGGCTGGACCCTCTCCCCCGGCACGCTCGAACGCCTGATCGCCCACCTGGACGAGCACGACCTCGGCAGCCTGTGCCTGGCCCTGGACGAGACCCCGCAGGGCGTGGTCGCCGCCCGCCTCGACCGTACGGCCGCCCTGTCCGGAGCCGCCCTGGTCGCCACCCCCGACGACCACCCGGACGACCTGATCGACACCCTGTACGGCCTGGAATGGGCCGACGGCGCGTCGTGGGGCCTGCGCCGCCGCCCCGACGTCTACCCGCCGCGCAGGCCGCCGGCCGCCGAGCTCGCCCTGCTCACCGCCCGCCACGAGAAGGACCTGACCCTCCACCGCAAGCGCGTCGCCGCCCTGCGCGCCGAGATCGCCCAGCTGCGCCGGGAGGCCGCCAAGAACGGCAGGGACGCCTCCCGCTGGCGGGAGAAGGCCGAGAGCTGGCGGCGCGAGGCGGTACGGCTGGCCCGCGAACAGGACCGCACGGTCCTGAAACGGGCCGTACGCCGCGTCCGCGACCTGGCCTTCCCCGCCCACTGACCGGGCGGGGCGGGCGTCAGTCGTCGCCCTCCACGCGCATCACGCCGGCGACCGCGCGGACGATGTCGAGCTCGCGCAGCCCCTCCATGGTCGCCGTGAGGGCCGCGTCGGTGGCGCGGTGGCTGACGATGACGAGCTGGGCGTCGTCGCCGTGCCCCTCCTGGCGGACGGTCTGGATGGACACGTCGTGCTTGGCGAACAGGTCGGCCACCCGCGCCAGCACGCCCGGCTTGTCGGCCACGTCGAGCGCCACGTGGCAGCGCGTGACCGTGTCGCCCATCGGATGGACGGCCAGGTCGGCGTAGGTGGACTCCTCGGGCCCGTGGGTGCCGGCCAGCCGGTTGCGGCCGACGGCCACGAGGTCGCCGAGCACGGCCGAGGCCGTCGGCGCGCCGCCGGCGCCCTTGCCGTAGAACATGAGCTGCCCGGCCGACTCGGCCTCCACGAACACCGCGTTGTACGCCTCGCGCACCCCCGCGAGCGGGTGGGTCCGCGGGATCATCGCCGGGTGCACCCGCACGCCGAACGAACGGCCGTCGTCGGAGCGCTGGCAGATGGCCAGCAGCTTGATGACGTAGCCCATGGCCTTGGCGGAGGCGACGTCGGTCGCGGTGATCTCGGTGATGCCCTCGCGGTGCACCTTGTCGGCGGTGACCCGGCTGTGGAAGGCCAGGCCGGCCAGGATCGCGGCCTTGGCGGCGGCGTCGAAGCCCTCGACGTCGGCCGTCGGGTCGGCCTCGGCGTAGCCGAGCGTCTGGGCCTCCTCCAGGGCGTCGGTGAAGGACGCGCCCGTGGTGTCCATCTTGTCGAGGATGTAGTTGGTGGTGCCGTTGACGATGCCGAGCACGCGCTTGACGTGGTCGCCGGCCAGCGACTCGCGCAGCGGGCGCAGCAGCGGGATCGCGCCGGCCACGCTGGCCTCGAAGTAGAGGTCGCCGCCGCCCCGGCGGGCCGCCTCGTGCAGGGCCGAGCCGTCCTCCGCCAGCAGGGCCTTGTTGGCGGTGACGACCGACTTGCCGCGTTCGAGGGCGGCCACGATGAGCGTGCGGGCCGGCTCGATGCCGCCGATCACCTCGACGACGATGTCGATGTCGTCGCGGGTGACCAGGGACTCGGCGTCGGTGGTCAGCAGCGCCGGGTCGACCTCGATGTCGCGCTTGCGCCCGAGCCTGCGCACGGCCACGCCGGCCAGCTCGAGCGGGGCGCCGATGCGCGCGGCCAGGTCGTCGGCCTGCTCGTGCAGGAGCCTGATGACCTGCGAGCCGACGACGCCGCAGCCCAGCAGAGCCACTTTCAGCGGTTTCACAGCTGCCCCCTCAACAGGTCGTCCTCGGTCTCGCCCGCCACGATCACCCGGGCCGCGCCGTCGGCGACGGCGACCACGGCGGGCCTGGGCAGGTAGTTGTAGTTGCTGGCCAGCGAGCGGCAGTAGGCGCCGGTCGCGGCCACGGCGACCAGGTCACCGGGCGCCAGGTCGGCGGGCAGGTGGCAGTCGCGCACGATGATGTCGCCGCTCTCGCAGTGCTTGCCGACCAGGCGGCTGAGCATGGGCTCGGCGTCGCTGGCGCGGCTGGCGAGGGTGGCGGTGTACTCGGCGCCGTAGAGGGCGGTGCGCACGTTGTCGCTCATGCCGCCGTCGACGCTGACGTACGTGCGCAGCCCCTCGACGTCCTTGACCGTGCCGGCCTCGTAGAGGGTGATGCCGCCCGGCCCCACGATGGTGCGGCCCGGCTCGACGGTCAGGCGCGGCACCGGCAGGCCGGCGTCGGCGCAGACCTTGGTGACGATCTCGCGCAGGCCGTCGGCCAGCTCCTTGATGTCGGGGGCCTCGTCGCCCTCGACGTAGGCGATGCCGTAGCCGCCGCCGAGGTCGAGCTCGGGCAGGACGACGTCGTGCTCGTCCTTGATCTGCACGAGCAGCGTGGCCAGCCGCCGCGCGGCCACCTCGAACCCGGCGGTGTCGACGATCTGCGACCCGATGTGGGAGTGGAGGCCGACCAGGTCGAGCTGCGGCAGCGCGAGGATGCGGCGCACGGCCTCGGCCGCGGCGCCGGTGTTGAGCGACAGGCCGAACTTCTGGTCGTCGTGGGCCGTGGCGATGAACTCGTGGGTGTGGGCCTCGACCCCGGTGGTCACCCGGATCATCACCTTGGGCCGCTTGCCGAGCTGCTCGGCGAGGTAGCCGAGGCGGGCGATCTCCTCGTAGGAGTCGACCACGATGTGCCCGACGCCGCATTCCAGGGCGCGGGTCAGCTCGGCCTTGGACTTGTTGTTGCCGTGGAGGGTGATGCGCTCGGGCGGGAAGCCGACGCTGAGCGCCACCGCCAGCTCGCCGCCGCTGGCGACGTCGAGCCCGAGGCCCTCGTCGGCCAGCCAGCGCACGATCTCCTTGCACAGGAACGCCTTGCCCGCGTAGTGGACCTCGGAGCCCTGGAAGGCCGTGGCGTAGTCGCGCATGCGTGAGCGTACGTCGGCCTCGTCGAGGACGTAGAGCGGCGTGCCGAACTCGCGGGCCAGGTCGCGCACGTCGACGCCGCCGACCGTGAGCGTGCCGTCGGTCCGGGTCGACGTTCGGGGCCAGATCGTGGGGTCGATCCGGTTGAGGTCGGCGGGCGCCATCGGGGGGCGCTCGTGGGGCAGCATCTCGGCGTGCCGGTCCCCGGCTGGATGGACGAAGCTCACCCGATCGAGGCTATCGGAACCGCCGCCCCTTCCAGGACCGCTGCCCACGTATCGAGACGCGATCAAGGTCCACAAGCAACATTTTCACGATTTTTCGCGCTTTAGCCGGATATTTTACGATGCATCACAATCTTTCCGGCCCAACCAGTACCCCTCGGACGGCCTCCGCCAGCCGCAACCGGGCCGTGTGCACCGGTCGGACCGGCTCGTCCCCCATCGGGACGGCGGGGGCGTGCTCGTGGGCGTCGTGGTAGGCCAGCGCCAGCCGGACCGAGAAGGCGTCCCAGCCGGGGTCGCGGCTGACGGCGCGTCCGGGCAGCTCGGCCAGCACCCGCAGCACCCGGCGGTCGTAGGGGCCGTCGAGCAGCTCGGGCCGGAACCCCGTGAGCGGCACCCCCAGCTCCCCGGCCCACCGCCGCACCGCGCAGGCGCGGGCGTGGGCGTACCGGACGACGAAGCCGGGGTTGTCCCACGTGCGCGGGAAGTCGGGCCAGCCGGGCTCGGGCAGGACGGGCGGGGCCGGCGACTCGACCAGCCGTCCCGGCACGTCCACGACGATGCGCAGGAAGCCGTTCGGCCGCGCCTGCGCCCCGGCCACGCCCTCCACCGCCCGCACCCGCGCGGCCAGCTCGGCCGGCGGGACGCGGCGGCGCAGCGCGGCGGCCGACACGTAGACGGCCTCCCGCTCCCACGTGCCCTCGGGCGCCGGCGGCTCCCCCAGCACCTCCTCCAGCGCCTCGGCCAGCAGGTCGGTCATCGCCTCAGCGTAGGCGTCAGATCAGCGCGTGCGGCTCCGCCGAGCCGTACTCGACCAGCTGGGCCGCGCCGAGCAGCCAGCGGTCCTCGTTGCGCACCCGCACGTAGCCGAACCGGTCGGCGGAGAAGACCTTGACGCCGTCGGTGCGGCACTGGCGCATCATGACCTCGTCCCAGCCCTCGGTGAGGTCGGCGAAGCCCACCTCGCGCAGGGCGTTCCTGCGGGCGAGCAGGGTGGCCCCGGCGATCTCGGGGAGGTAGGCGTACTCGGCCTCGGGCTGCTTGAGCAGGGTCGCCTGCGGCTTGCGCAGGTGGGCGTAGAAGGCGGCCTTGCCGACGATGTCGGCCGTGCTGAACAGGAAGGCCCGCCGCAGGTCGGACAGGTAGTGCGGGCCGTAGACGTCGCGCGGGTCCATGACCGCGACCAGGTCGGCCTCGCACAGGTCGAGGCCCTTGGCCAGCATCGCGCCCTCGCTCATGGCGGGGTGGGGCCGCCGGTACAGCACCTCGGCGTCGGTCAGCACGTCGCGGGCGCGCAGCTCGGCCTCGGGCGGCCCGATGACGATCACCTGGGCCACGCCCGTCTGCCTGGCCACCTGCGCCAGCGCGTGCTCCATGAGCGACGGGTCGAGGATGGGCAGCAGCACGGAGGTGTCGAGGGTGGCGCGGGCGCCGGGCAGGCCGACGGCCTCCAGCAGCTCGTCCACGCGCTCGGTCATCGTCCCCGTGCCGTAGGCCCGGCGCAGCGCCACGTGCGCCCGCCGCGAGTCCGGCTCGGTGCCGATCGGCGTGCCGCAGGCGGCGATCTCGGCCAGCCGCCACTGCGGCGTGCCGGGCGGGCAGTCGGCCGCGGCCGGCCAGCGGTAGGAGGTGAGCACGTCGGGATAGGCCAGGTGCGGCGGCAGGAGCTGGTCGAGCGTGAGCACCCGGTCGACCCGCCCGCCGGCCAGCGGCAGCGGGTTGTGCACCCGGGGCTGCACGCCAAAGTGCAGGCGCGGCCACGGGACCGTGGTGTCGCTGGTGAAGCGGTGCTCGAACAGCCCAGCCGCGGCGGCGTAGTCGGCCACGTCACCCTGGGTGTGCCAGAAGACGGTACGGATGCCGCGCTCGGCGCACCAGGCCAGCAGCGCCCTGAGCCCCTCGCCCGGCTCGCCGGTCAGCTCCTCCAGCCACGGCCCCTGCGTGACGGACTCCACCACGAGCAGGTGGGGCACCTCCAGCGGCAGCACGCGGGCGAAGTCGCGCGGCGTGAACCCGGTCGTCTGGCGCCACTCGTAACGCAGCAGCGCCTCGACGTGCGGATCGGCGACGACGGCGGCCGTCAGGTGCGGGCGGGTGTTGGGCCCGGTGGGGATCCGGTACGGCTTGAGCTTGAACGAGGCCCCGCCCAGCGTCCTGGTCGTGCTGGTGGCCTGGAACGACGCCCCGGGACGCGCCTCCTTGGCCCCCTGGACGGCCACCGGCCGGCGCTTGGGAGCGCTGGGCCGCTTGACCGGCCTGGCCGCGCCCCTGAGCCCCTTGGCCAGGCGCATCGGGTTGTTCTTGCCGCTCTTGATGGCGTCGCCGAGCCGGTTCCAGCGGGCGACCTTGATCGAGGACAGCTTCCAGTTGGCCACCTCGGCCTGGAAGCGCTGCTCGGCCAGCTCCTTGCGCAGTCTGTCGGCCGCGGCCCGCTCGGCCTCCAGCCGCTCCTCGGCCTCGCTCAGCCGCTCGGCCAGCTTCCTGGCCTCCTCGGCGCTCTCCTCGGCGGCCGCCAGCCTGGACTGCGCGGCGTCCAGCAGCCTGGCCAGTTCGGCCGCGCGCTCGGCCTGCGCGACAGCTTCCCGCAACGCCCGACGCGTGCTTTCCAGCTCGGTAGACAACCGGACCTCCGCTCTCTCAGCCCGGCAAAGGATACTCTTTTGCAGGAAGCGTCTCGAAGGGATGAGATCCGGTGCAGTTCAACGTGCGACCCTACGTATGCGGCGCTCTCGGCCGGATCGACACCTCCATACTGGGCAAACTCACCGCCGCGGGCCCCAAGGTGCGGCCCGCGCTCCAGACGGACGAGGCCGCGCTGTTCAGCTCCGCGCCGCTGCCGCCGTACCACCGGGCGGGCGGCGCGTTCGCGTTCTCGTGGGCCGAGCGCAAGCCGGCCGCCGCCGAGGACTGGATCACGGTCGCGGAGACGTACGAGACGCCCGGCCTGATCGGCGACGGCGCACGGGTGACGCTGCACGCGGGCGCGCTCGGCCTGGTCGACGTCTACTACGTGCGCCAGGGCGACGCGGTCTACTTCTCCTCGCTGATCCAGCCGCTGCTCAGCCTGGTGGCCATCGAGATCGACTGGGCCGCCTGGGCCTCGATCATCCAGGTGACGTTCCCGCTGGGCGAGGCGACCCCGTACCGGGAGGTCAGGCGGCTGCCGGGGTCGAGCGCGCTGGTGTTCGAGCACGGCCGTCTGGCCACCGAGCGCCGGTTGCCGCGCTGGCTGCGCACCGAGCCCTACGAGGCGTGGACCAGCCCCGAGGAGATCGTGGAGCTGCTGCACCACGTCTACGAGGACTACGACGGCCGCAAGCTGCTCGTGCCGGTCAGCGGCGGCTACGACTCGCGCCTGCTGGCCGGCGTGGCCATGGCCCGCGGCGCCGACGTCGAGTCGTGGACCACCAGCCCCGACGACGGCACCGACACCGACATCGCCTTCGCCAGGGCGATCACCCGCGAGCTGGGCATCCCGCACCGGGTCGTCACCCAGGACGCCGCCGCCTACCCCGGCGACGCCGCCGGGGTGGCCCGCCGGCTGGAGTACCTGACGCCGCACCACGCCTGGTACGCGCCGTTCGCCAAGGAGGTGCACGGCGCGGGCCGCATCCTGGTCGACGGCCTGGCCGGCGGCCCGCTGCTGAAGAACTTCATGGTCAGCGGCGCCGCGCTGGAGGCCAGGACGCAGGCCGAGCGGTCGGCGGCGCTGCTGGGCTCGCTGTCGCTGGGCGCGCCCGCGCAGCCGTTCCTGTCCAAGGCCGCCGCGCAGTGGATGGAGGAGACCGTACGCGAGCAGTTCGCGGCGGCCACCTCGATGCTCCACGGCCACCGGGCCGAGCTGCCGCTGTCGGTGCTGCACACCAGGACCGTGCGCGGCATCGCGCGCTCGGCGGTGAACCTGGTGGGCCCGGAGGCGTCGTTCGCGGCGCCGTTCATCCACCCCGCCTTCTTCGACGCCGCGCTCAGCGTCGGCGTCGCGCGCAAGGACAAGGGCCGCTTCTACCGCGAGGTGCTGCACGCGGCCAACCCGAGAGTGGCCGCGCTGCCCTCCACGAACGTGGTCAAGCAGCCGCTCCAGCGGGTGCCCCTGCGTTCCACGGCCGCGCCGGCGCGGGCCTACTCCCACGGGATGCTCGAAGTCGTGGCCCGGCGCGTGCCCGGGATGCTCTCCGACGAGCTGCACGAGGTGATCGCCGGCGGGCCCGACGCGCTGACCCGGTTCAACGGCTGGAACGACCGCTTCTGGGTGCGCGGACTGGTGCTTTTCGGTCTCTGGCTGAACGACTTCGAGAACGACCTCCCGGACGTCACCGCACCTTTTTAGTGAACTCTGGGTAACAGGGCGATTACATACGGATCTCGCGGGTATTACACGTCGCACAGCAGAAGCGGGTTCCGGAAAGCCACCGGGCTGGTAGTGTTCGGCCCGTAAGCGCCGCAACAAACGGGCACCAGATCACAAATCCGGTCTCGTTCGAGGGCATGGAGTTCGCAGGGATGACGACTCCACGCGGCGCGGTCACCAGCTAAGAACGCCGGGGTAACCGGTGACTTCGTCCTGCCCACATCTCTTCCTGTGAGCGACATCATGATCAACGCATCCCCATCACCTGAGTCGATCTCTGAGGCTTTCGTCTCGGAAGATCCGCGATGGTACAAGCGGGCGGTGTTCTACGAGGTTCTCGTCCGGGGGTTCAAGGACTCCAACGGTGACGGCACGGGCGACCTGCGCGGTCTCATCGAGAAGCTCGGGTACCTGGAATGGCTCGGCGTCGACTGCCTCTGGCTGCTGCCGCTGTACGAGTCCCCGCTGCGCGATGGCGGTTATGACATTTCGGACTATATGAAGATCCTTCCGGATTTTGGCGACCTGGGAGACTTCGTCCAGTTGATCGAGGCCGCGCACGAGCGGGGCCTGCGGATCATCACCGACCTGGTCATGAACCACACCAGCGACAGGCACCCATGGTTCCAGGCCTCCAGGCATGATCCGGAGGGGCCCTACGGGGACTTCTACGTCTGGTCCGACGAGCCCACCGGCTATCCGGACGCGCCGATCATCTTCATCGGCGCCGAGGAGTCCAACTGGACGTACGACCCCGTGCGCAAGCAGTACTACTGGCACCGTTTCTTCCACCACCAGCCGGACCTGAACTATGACAACCCGGCGGTGCAGGAGGCCATGCTGGAGGTCCTGCGGTTCTGGCTCGACCTGGGGATCGACGGCTTCCGCCTGGACGCGGTGCCGTACCTGTTCGAGCGTGAGGGCACGGCGTGCTCCGGGCTGCCCGAGACGCACGCGTACCTGAGGAAGATCCGCTCGGAGGTCGACCGGCTCTACCCCGACCGGGTGCTGCTGGCCGAGGCCAACGGCTGGCCCGAGGACGTCGTGGAGTACTTCGGCGACCCCACCACCGGCGGCGACGAGTGCCACATGGCCTTCCACTTCCCGCTGATGCCGCGCATCTACATGGCGGTGAAGAAGGAGACCCGCGAGCCGATCTCCGAGATCATGTCCCGCACCCCCAAGCTGCCCGACACGGCACAGTGGGGCATCTTCCTGCGCAACCACGACGAGCTCACGCTCGAGACGGTGACCGAGGAAGAGCGCGACTACATGCACAAGGAGTACGCCAAGGACCCGCGCATGCGGGCCTACCTCGGCATCCGGCGTCGCCTGGCGCCCCTGCTGGACAACAACCGGGACCTGATCGAGCTGTTCACGGCGCTGTTGTTGTCGCTGCCGGGCTCGCCGGTCATGTACTACGGCGACGAGATCGGCATGGGCGACAACATCTGGCTGGAGGACCGCGACTCGGTCCGCACGCCGATGCAGTGGAGCCCCGACCGCAACGCCGGGTTCTCCTCGGCCGACCCGGGCCGCCTCTACCTGCCGGCCGTCATGGACCCGATCTACGGCTTCCAGGCGGTCAACGTGGAGGCCCAGCAGCGCCACGAGGGCTCCCTGCTGCACTTCACCCGGCGCATGCTGGAGATCCGCAAGAACCACCCGGTGTTCGGCCTCGGCGCCTACACCGAAATGTGGTCCTCCAACCCGTGCGTGCTCACGTACGTGCGCGAGGACCGCGACGACGTGATGCTCTGCGTCAACAACCTGTCGAAGTTCCCGCAGCCCGTCGAGCTGGACCTGCGCAGGTTCGAGGGCATGGTGCCGGTCGAGGCCCGCGGCGGGGTGCGCTTCCCGAAGATCGGCGAGCTGCCCTACCTGCTGACCCTGCCGGGCCATGGCTTCTACTGGTTCGCGCTGAAGCCCGGGGACTGAGCACAGCCCCGAGGGGATCAGCGTGAAGTGACGGGCACCTGGGCACGGGCCGCGCGGCGGGCGGGAATGAGCGCCACCGCGAGGGCCGTGCCCACGGCCGTCAGCACGGCCACCGCCAGCGTCACCGGCGAGGGCGCGCGGCCGATGCCCGCGCCCACGCCGCTCGTGTGACCCTGCAGGTCGATCAGCCCCACCACCACGGACGCCCCCACCGCCGTGCCGGCGCCGACGCCGAGCACGACCAGCAGGCCCGTACCGGTCACCAGCGTGGCCATGACCTGGCGTGGCGTCAGCCCCATGGCCTTGAGCACGGCCAGGTCGAAGGCGTGGTCGCGCAGGCCGATCGCGCTCGCGGTGAGCAGGTTGGCCAGGCCGATCAGGGCCAGCACGGCGATCAGCGCCACGATCACCACTCTGATGATCGCCAGCCGGTCGGCCGGGTTGACCGCGGCCTGCACGTCGAGGCCCTCCGCCGACTCGGCCAGCAGCCGGGCCCGCACCTCCGCCTTGTCCGCGCCCGGCCGCAGGGCCAGCGCGTAGTACTGGGGCGGCACGGAGTCCTTGGCCGCCAGGCTGTCCAGGCCCACCGAGAGCACCTCGCCGTCCAGGTCGGGCTCGACGGTACGGCCCACGATCCGGACGATCAGCGGCGAGCCGCCCACGGTCAGGCGCACCCGGTCGCCGATCCTGACCCCCAGGAGGTCGAGCAGCCCCTGCCCGGCGACCGCCTCGCCGCGCTCGGTGTAGCCCCTGCCCTCCACGACGGGGAACGGGTAGGGGTCGGTCGAGCTGCCGACCGCCCGCACCCGGACCGAACGGGCCTCGCCCGGGGCCAGGGCGTTCACGTCGGTGCCCGGGTAGACCGAGCGCACGTCGCGGTCGCGTTCGGCGATGCGCTGGGCCTCGGCCGACTCCATCTGCTTGCCGGGGCGGACGTACAGGCTGGCGTGCTGGCCGACCTGTTCGGGGTGGCTGAGGAAGTTGTCGAGGGTGGCCCAGACGCCGAGGCCGATCGTGATCATCATCATCGGCACGGCCAGGCCGAACGCCGTAAGGAACGCCGGCACGCGCCTGGTGAAGGCGTCGCGGGTGCCCAGGATCAGGGCGGGCGGAAGGCGTACGAGCAGGCCGAGCCGGGCCAGCCGGGACAGGTGGCCGCGCGGCGGCGAGGCCGGCACGGCGGGGATCGGCGGCGTGCGCGCGCCCCGCCAGGCGGGCACCCCCACCGCGCCCAGGACGACCAGCGCCGTGCCCGCCACGATGGCCAGCACCGGCACCGGCGCGGCCGAGTACGTGCCGAGCACCACCGCCGTCGCCCCCCAGCCCGCCAGCGCGCCGAGACCGACGCCGAGCAGGCCGAGCGCGCCGTGCTCGACCAGGAGCAGCAGGGCGACCTGGCCGCCGGTGAAGCCCATCGACTTGAGCGTGGCCAGGTCGCGGAGCTGGCCGAGCACCCGGCCACCGGCGGCGTTGGCCAGCGCGAGCGCCGCCGCGACCATGCCCACCACGCCGAACAGCGCGAGCAGCGTGCCGAGCAGCCGGTTGTCCAGCTCCATCGCGGCCCTGACCTCGCGCCAGGTGTAGACGCGCTGGAGCTTGTCCTCCAGCATCACCACGACGCGCTGGGCCACGACCTGGCTGGCGTCGGGGTCGGACAGTCTCAGCCCGGTGACCCATTCGCTGCGGCCCAGCATGGGCTCGACGCGGTCGAGCGTGGCGGGCAGCACCCAGGCCAGCCCGGGGGTCCATTCAGGGTAGAAGCCCTGGTCGGCGGAGTCGGCGATGCCGCGGACGTACAGCGTGTGGCGCTCGCCGTTGAGCGCGATGACGGTGAACGGCGAGCCGATCGCCAGGCCCAGCGACCTGGCGAAGGAGTGTTCGACGACCACGCCGTCGGGCTGCGAGCCGTCGAGCCACCTGCCCTCGGCCAGCACGGGATGGGCCACCCGGGGCGGCGAGGCGGGCATCGCGCGCAGCGACGCGGGCTCCTTCTTGCCCTCCTGCGCCACGGTGACGGGGGCCGAGCGGTAGGGGCCGGCGGTGCCGGTGACGCCGTCGATGCCGCCGAGGGCGACGTCGGGGTCATCGTCGGTGTAGACCCAGACGTGGGCGCCGTCGGTCTGGGCCGACAGGCTGCGCCACGGGTTGGTGCCGTCCTCCAGGAGGGTGGCCGCGGTGATCAGGGCGGCCACGATCCCGGCCACGACCAGCACGGTGAGCACCGCCTGGCCTTTCCTGGCCCGCAGGTCGGCCTTGATCCACCGGCTTCCGGCCAGGGTGGTGCTCATCGGAGGTCGATCACCTCGCCGGCGGTACGGGTGCGGCGGCGGGCGATGCGCCCGTCGTCGACGATCTCGCCGTCGAACAGCGACACCAGCCGGTCGGCCAGGCCCGCCACCCGGGCGTCGTGGGTGACCATGACGATCGTCTGCCCCTCTTTGTGCACGTCGCTGAGCAGGCGCAGCACGTCGCGCGTGTTGCGGCTGTCGAGGTTGCCGGTGGGCTCGTCGGCCAGCAGCAGGCTGGGCTTGTTGGCCAGGGCCCTGGCCAGCGCGACGCGCTGCTGCTCGCCGCCGGAGAGCTGGGCGGGCGAGGCCCCGGCGCGGTCGGCCAGGTTGAGCGCGCCGAGCAGGCTCTCGCGCCGCTCGCGCGCCACCTTGGGCGAGGCCCCGGCCAGCAGCGCGGGCAGCTCGACGTTGTCGCCGACGGTCATGTTGGCGACCAGGTTGAAGAACTGGAAGACGAAACCGACCTTCTTGCGCCGCAGCAGCGCCCAGGCGCTCTCGGAGAGGGTGTCGACCCGCTGCCCGTCGAGCCAGATCTCGCCGCTGGTGCGCGCGTCGAGGCCGCCGAGCATGTGCACGAGCGTGGACTTGCCCGAGCCGGACGGCCCCATCACCGCGACGAACTCGCCCGGCTCGACCTGGAGGTCCACCCCGCGCACGGCCGGCACCGGCACTGCGCCATCTTGGTAGATTTTGACCAGATTGACCGTTTTCAGGACCGAGCTCATGCCAGATCCTCCTGGCATCGCTCCAGCCAGTCAAGATCGGCCTGGAGGTGCAGCATGGCCCCCTCGATCAGCAGCAGAGCCACCCGGTCGGTGGGCTCCGTACGGGAGAGCAGGTCGTTGAGGTCGCCCATGAGCGACAGGTAGTGGCGGCGCTGGCGACTGATCAGCGCCATCCGGTCGGCGATGCCGGTGAGCGGCGCGAGCACGAGCTTCATGAAGAACTCGTCGCGCACCCTGGGCCCTTCGGTGGGCTCGTCGACCCAGATGGTGAGCAGGTCGCGGCCCTTGGCGGTCAGGTAGTAGACCTTCTTGTTCGGCCGGTTGGACTGCTCGACGTCGACGGCCCTGACCAGCCCGTCCTTCTCCAGCCGGCCGAGCGTCACGTATATCTGCCCGATGTTCGGGGAGGGGTAGGCGCTGCCGAACGTCTGCTCAAGGGCCTGTTTGAGCTCGTAGCCGTGGGCCGGTTCCTTGGCCAGGAGCGCCAGCAGGTGAAGCCGCACGCCTCACCTCCCCGCTTTGTGTTACGTGAGCGTTACGTAGGTATCCGTTGACCATCAGATTACAGGTGTGCATAACATGAATGCATCTACCTAACACGTATGTAACCCCGCTGATTGTGGAGGAAACAGAGTGCTGCGCCCGCTTTCGTTCGTTCTGGTCGTCGTGTTGGCGGCCGGATGCACGGCGGCGGGTGACGAGGGCAGCGGCGAGAAGGGAACGGGCGGCACAGGCCCGATCACCTTCGCCACCGGACGCGACACCACGGCGTACCTGCAACCCTTGCTGGACCGCTGGAACCAGGCCCACCCGGCCGAGAAGGTGACGCTGCTGGAGCTGCCCGAGGCCGCCGACGAGCAACGCGCCCAGATGGTGGCCAACCTCCAGGCTCAGAGCAACCGCTACGACGTGCTGGGGCTCGACGTGGTGTGGACCGCCGAGTTCGCGGAGAACGGCTGGATCATCCCCCTGGAGCGCGGGTTGTTCCCGCTCGACAGGTTCCTGCCGCCCGTCGTGGACACGGCCGTCTACAAGGGCAAGCTCTGGGCTGTCCCGTACACCAGCAACGCGGGACTGCTCTACTACCGGACCGATCTCATCAAGAAGCCGCCGCAGACCTGGGCGGAACTTCGCGATAAAGCGCGAGAAGTAACGAAAAAGCGGGACATCGGAGGCTATGCGGCCCAACTCCTGGCCTACGAAGGCTTGACGGTGAACTTCTCCGAGGCAGTGCAGTCGGCGGGCGGGCAGATTCTCAACCACGACGGCACGGAAGTGACCCTCGATCCGGCCAAGGGGAAGATCGCGCTCGACTTCCTGATGCAAGGGCTGCGGGAGCGCTGGATCACCGGCGACTCGCTGACCTTCAAGGAGGAGGAGACCCGGCTGGCCTTCCAGGACGGGAAGCTGGCCTTCGCCCGCAACTGGCCGCACGCCTACGGCCCGGCCAGGGCCAAGCTGGGCGACCGCTTCGCGGTGACCCGGCTGCCCGGACTCAACGGTCAGGGATCCAGCTCCCTCGGCGGGATCAACCTGGCCGTCAGCGCCTACTCCAAGCACCAGCAGACCGCACAGCAGTTCATCCGCTACTTCACCAGCCTGGAGAACGAACGCCGCGTCCTCACCGAGGGCTCCTTCCCGCCGGTGTGGACCGAGCTGTACGACGACCCGGCCCTGATCAAGCGGTTCCCGTACCTGCCCGTGCTCAAGGAGAGCATCCTCGCCGCCAAACCACGGCCGGTGAGCGCCAACTACAACCAGGTGAGCCTGGTGATCGCCAGCTCGGTCGCCAAGGCCCTGGCCGACCCCGAGAACGAGTCCGCCGACGACGTCGCGGCCTCCATGAAGTCAGAACTCGAAGAGATCATCAGAACCCAGTGAGGCAAGCCATGCGTAAAGCCAGAGCAGCAGTAGTCCTGGCAGGGCTCGCGGTAGCCGTCGCCGCCTGCGGCAACGCCCCGACGACGACGACCCCAACCGCCTCGGAGTCGGCGCCGGCCAGTTCCGCCGCCGGCGCCAAGACGCTCGAAGGCGTCAAGCTGGAGGTCGCGGCCAAGTGGACCGGCGCGGAGCAGAAGAACTTCGAGCAGGTGCTCAAGGCCTTCTCCGACAAGACCGGCGCCACCGTCACCTACGCCTCCACGGGTGAGGACACCGGCGCCTACCTCGGCCCGCGCATCCAGGGCAAGAACCCGCCGGACGTCGCGATCCTGCCGCAGCCGGGTCTGGTGCAGCAGTACGCCAAGCAGGACGCGCTCAAGCCGCTGTCCGCCGAGGTCACCCAGGAGATCGACACCAACTACACGCCGTACTGGAAGGAACTCGGCTCCGCCGACGGCAAGGTGTACGGCGTGCTGATCAAGGCGGCGCACAAGTCGCTGGTCTGGTACCGCTCCGAGGCGTTCGAGGAGGCCGGCGTCCAGGTGCCGACGACCTGGGACGAGCTGATCAAGACCGGCCAGACCATCGCCGACTCCGGCACCCCGCCCTTCTCCCTCTGCGGCGCCTCCGGCTGGACGCTGACCGACCTGTTCGAGAACGTCTACCTGTCCAGCGCCGGCCCGGAGAACTACGACAAGCTCTCCAAGCACGAGATCCCCTGGACCGACGCCAGCGTCGCCACCGCCCTGGAGAAGATCGCGCAGATCGCGGGCAAGAAGGAGTTCGTGCTCGACGGCGCCTCCGGCGCGCTGCAGACCGACTTCCCGAGCTGCGTGACCAAGGTCTACGGCAACAAGAAGGCCGCCATGGTCATCGAGGCCGACTTCGTCGCCACCCAGGCCACCCAGGACGGCGCCAAGGTCGGCGAGGGCGCCAAGTACTTCCCGTTCCCGAAGGCCGGCGACACCGCCCCGGTCGTGCTCGGCGGCGACGTGGCCGTGGTCATGAAGGACTCCCCCGGTGCGATGGCCCTGGTGCAGTTCCTGGCCTCCAAGGAGGGCGGCGAGATCTGGGCCAAGCTCCCCGGCTACCTGTCGCCCAACAAGAACGTCTCCCCCGACAACTACCCCGACGAGCTGACCAAGCAGCTCGGCCAGACGATCGTCTCCGCCGGTGACGCCGTCCGCTACGACATGTCGGACCTGGCCCCGAGCGCCTTCGGCGGCACCGACGGCAAGGGCGAGTGGAAGGTCCTCCAGGACTTCCTGCGCAACCCGAGCGACGTCAAGGGCGCCCAGGCGGCGCTCGAGGCCGAGGCCAAGAAGGCCTGGAAGTAAAGAGGTAAGGCCGTGACCGAACGGTTGGACGGCCCGGCGGCCCCGCCCGCGAAGATCGCGGGCGGGCCTTCCGCAGGACCGGCTGAAACCCCCCGTAAGAGACGACGCCTCGGCCCATCGCCGGCGGTCGCCATCGCCTTCCTCCTGCCGGCGGCCCTGCTGCTCGGCGTCTGGGTGGTCTACCCCATCGTCTACTCCATCTTCCGCAGCCTGTTCGACGCCTCGGGCAGCGGGTTCGTGGGGCTGGGCAACTACGCAACGATCTTCAGTGACGACGGCATGCTCGTCACGATCCGCAACAACCTCATCTGGGTGGTCGTGGCGCCGATCGTGGTCACCACGATCGGCCTGATCTTCGCGGTGCTGACCGAGCGCATCAAGTGGGCGACGGCGTTCAAGCTGATCGTGTTCATGCCCATGGCGGTCTCGCTGATGGCCGCTGGCGTCATCTTCCGCCTGGTGTACGAGGAGAGCCCCGACAAGGGCCTGGCCAACGCCGTGCTCACCACCGTGCACGACACGTTCTCCTCCTCCAAGGGCTACCCCGAGGCCCGGCCGCGCGGCGGCGACGGGTCTCCCGTGACCGAGCAGAACGGCGCGGTCGTCACCAAGGAGCCCGCCCAGGCGGGCCGGCCGGTGCTGATCCCGATCGTCGGCGTCAAGCCGCAGACCATGCCGTCCAACGCCCAGACCGCCCGCGCCCCCTCGGGCGACGGCCTGTCCGGGACCGTCTGGTTCGACTTCACCCAGGGCGGCGGCGGCCAGAGCGGCGCGGTCGACCCGACGGAGAAGGGCCTGCCCGGCATCACCGTCGAGGCGGTCCAGAACGGCAAGGTGGCGGGCACCGCCACGACCGCCGACGACGGCACGTTCCGCTTCGACGGCCTGCCCGCGGGCTCCTACGTCGTACGGCTGCCGGAGTCGAACTTCCAGGCCAGCTACGGCGGCCTGACCTGGCTCGGCCAGACGCTCATCACGCCGGCGATCATCGGCGCGTTCGTCTGGGTGTGGGCCGGGTTCGCGATGGTGCTGATCGCCGCCGGCCTCGCCGCCATCCCGCGGGACGCCCTGGAGGCCGCCCGCATCGACGGCGCGACCGAGTGGCAGGTGTTCCGGCGGATCACCGTGCCGCTGCTGTCGCCGGTGCTGCTCGTCGTCTTCGTGACGATGATCATCAATACGCTGAAGGTCTTCGACCTGGTCTACATCATCGCGCCGGCCTCGGTTCAGCCGCAGTCGAACGTGGTCGCGCTGGAGATGTGGCGCGTTTCGTTCGGCGGCGGGAACAACCAGGGGCTCGGCAGCGCACTCGCGGTGTTCCTGCTCATCCTGGTCCTCCCCTTCATGATCATGAACATCCGCCGGTTCAGAAGGGAAGACACATGACGACCGCGACCGTGAACGCGTCTCACGGACTGGAGTCGGGCGCGCCGAGCAGAGGCCTGGCGAGCAGGATCGTGGACCGCCTCGGTGGCGGGGCCGTCCAGGTGGTCATGATCGTGCTCGGCCTGTTCTGGCTGGTGCCGACGCTGGGCCTGCTGGTCGTCTCCATGCGCACGGTGAAGGTGAACAACGCCGAGGGCTGGTGGACGATCTTCACCAAGCCCGCCGAGCTGACCCTGGCCAACTACAAGAACCTGCTGGCCAGCGGCTTCACCTCGTCGTTCTGGAACACGGTGGCCATCACCGTGCCGACCACGATCCTGGTGATCGGCATCGCGGCCATGGCGGCGTACGCGTTCGCGTGGATGGAGTTCCGCGGCCGGGACACGGCGTTCCTGGTCGTGGTGGGCCTGCTGATCGTGCCGATCCAGATCGCGCTGATCCCCGTCGCCGCCTTCTACGGCGGTGTCGGGATCTTCGGCACGATCCCCGGCGTGGTGCTGTTCCACACGGCGTTCGGCCTGCCGTTCGCCATCTTCCTGCTGCGCAACTTCTTCGTCGGCATCCCGGCCTCGCTCCTGGAGGCGGCCAGGATGGACGGCGCACCGGAGTGGAAGATCTTCGCCCAGGTCGTGTTCCCGCTGGGCAAGCCGGCCATCGCCTCGCTGGGCATCTTCCAGTTCCTGTGGGTGTGGAACGACATGCTCATCGCGCTCGTGTTCGCCAACACCGACAACCAGCCGATGACCAAGGCCCTGCAGTCCCAGATGCGGCAGTTCGGATCGAACGTCGACATCCTCTCCTCCGGGGCGTTCCTGTCACTGATCATCCCGCTGGTGCTGTTCTTCGCCTTCCAGCGGTACTTCGTCCAGGGCATGATGGCCGGTTCCGTCAAGTAGGCCATTCCCTGCGGGCGCCCGCCTCCCGAGGGGGGCAGGCGGGCGCCCGTAACACGTCCTTCCGGACCTCCGATGATTGTGCATGAAGCGTCTTCTCGCCCTCGCCGCAGCAGCCTTCATCTCCCTCCCCCTCACCCCCGCCGCCGCGCTCGGCGGCGCCCCGGGCGCGCCCGGGGCGGGCGACCCCTACTTCCCCGGTCAGGGGAACGGCGGCTACGACGCCGGCCACTACGACCTCGCCCTCGACTACGACCCCTCTTCCAACATGCTGACCGGCGTCGCCACCGTCACCGCCCGCGCCACCCAGGCGCTGAGCCGCTTCGACCTCGACCTGTCCGGCTCGCTGTCCGTACGCTCGGTCACCGTGGACGGCAGGCCCGCCGCCTTCACCCGCAGCGGCGACGAACTGGTCGTCACCCCCGCCGCCGCACTGGTCTCCGGACAGGGTTTCTCCGTCGTCGTCCGGTACGACGGCAGGCCCACCCACGTCCTCGACCCCGACGGCTCAAGGGACGGCTGGATCAGGACCAGCGACGGCGTCTTCAACGCCAACGAGCCGCAGGGCGCGATGACCTGGTACCCCGGCAACCATCACATGTCGGACAAGGCGACGTACCGGTTCGCGGTGACCGTGCCCAGCACGAAAGTCGCGGTGGCCAACGGCGACCTGGTGGCCAGGACGTCGGCCGGCGGCCGAACCACCTACGTGTGGGACGCCCGCGAACCCATGGCCAGCTACCTGACCACGGTGTCGATCGGCAGGTTCCAGCTCACCGACACCAGGTCCGGCGGCTACCGGGTGATCACCGCCGTGGATCCCAAGCTCGCCGGCAAGGCGACGGACTTCGCCGCCCGCCACGCCCCCGTCCTGGACTACTTCAGCTCGCTCTTCGGCCCGTACCCCTTCTCCTCCACCGGCGGGATCGTGGACCACGAGCCGAACGTCGGCTACGCCCTGGAGACCCAGACCCGGCCCATCTACCCCGTGGTGCCCGGCGAGTCGCTGCTCGCGCACGAGCTGGCCCACCAGTGGTTCGGCGACTCGGTGACGCCCTCGTTATGGCGGGACATCTGGCTGAACGAGGGCTTCGCGACGTACGCGGAATGGCTCTGGCTGGAGAAGATCGGCAGCCGTACCGTGCAGACGTCCTTCGACGGCGTCTACGCCAGGCCCGCCGACGACGAGTTCTGGCAGACGCCCACCGCCGACCCCGGCGGCGCCGCCGCGCTCTTCCACGACCCCGTCTACGACCGCGGCGCGGCGACCTTGCACGTCCTGCGCCGGACCGTCGGCGACAGCGTGTTCTTCACGATCCTGCGCACCTGGGCGAACGACCACAAATACGGCAACGCCGACACCGCCGCCTTCGTCGCCCTGTCCGAACGCGTGTCCGGCAGGCAGCTCGACGCCCTCTTCGACGTCTGGCTCTTCCAGCCCGGCAAGCCGTCGTTGTGATCATTCCGGTACGGCCTGCGCGTCCGTTTGGGCGGCAAGCCGTACCAGACCTAGATAAGCTTCACGGCCATGGCCGGTCGTCCTTTGCATGAAGTCGTCGAAGCCGGATGGGCTCAGGCTCTTGAGCCCGTATCCGAGCAGATCTCCTTGATGGGTGAGTTCCTGCGCAACGAGATCGCCGAGGGCAGGCAGTACCTGCCCGCGGGCCCCAACGTCCTGCGCGCGTTCAACCAGCCCTTCGACGACGTCAAGGTGCTGATCGTGGGTCAGGACCCCTACCCCACGCCCGGCCACCCCGTCGGGCTGTCGTTCTCGGTGGCGCCCGAGGTGCGGCCGCTGCCCGGGAGCCTGCTCAACATCTACAAGGAGATGGAGTCCGACCTCGGCCTCCCCCGCCCCGCCAACGGCGACCTGACCCCGTGGGCCGAGCAGGGCGTGCTGCTGCTCAACAGGGTCCTGACCGTCATGCCGGGCAAGCCCGCCTCCCACCGGGGCAAGGGCTGGGAGCAGGTCACCGAGCAGGCCATCCGCGCCCTCGTGGCCCGCGACAAGCCGATGGTCGCCATCCTGTGGGGCCGCGACGCCCGCAACCTCGCGCCCATGCTCGGCAGCGTGCCGCGTATCGAGTCGGCGCATCCGTCCCCGCTGTCGGCGCGCAGCGGCTTCTTCGGCTCGCGGCCGTTCAGCCGCGCCAATGAGCTGCTCACCCAGCAAGGCGCCGCACCTGTCGAGTGGAAGCTGCCCTAGCATCGTCGCCATGAGTGATGAACCGAAATACCTGCGCCTTACGGTCGAGCTGACCGTGGAGGTGCTCGACGTGAACGCGCTGCAGGCGGCGGCGCTGGCCGAGATCCGGCATCCCGACGCCGACCTCAGCGACGAGGAGCGCTCCGAGCAGGCCGACCTCGTCAACTCCGACGAGACCGGCGCCTCCGCGCTGCAGTGGCTGATCGAGCCGGACCACGTGCTGCAGCTCGTGGACCACATCACCGAGATCGAGCCGCGCGAGGCCGTTCTCGGGGTGGAGCCGTCCGAGGGGCCGAGCGAGGACGAGGACGAGGACCACCACGGCCACGACCACGCGTGACCTTTCGCACATGACGTGACGTGTCGTGACGGGACGTGACGTACGTCGACCGGCCACGACGCCCACCCGCGCCGTGACCTCCGACATACGTCGACCGGTCGGCGCACCATCCGCGCCGTGACCTCCGACATACGTCGACCGGTCGGCGCACCATCCGCGCCGTGACCTCTGACGTACGGCTACCGGCCACGGCGCACCATCGGCGCCGCGGCTCCGTCGCACGGCGCCGGCCACGGCGCCCCACCGCGTCGTGACCTCTGACGTACGGCGATCAGCCACGACGCCCCACCCGCGTCGTGGCTCTTCGCCCCGGCTACGATCGTCTCGTCCGGGCTCTTTCCGTTCTCCGAGGGATCTGTCGCCATGATCGTGGCCTTCTCCATCACCCCGCTGGGCGTCGGCGAAGGGGTCGCCGAACCGGTGGCCCGCGCCGTCAAGGTGGTCCGCGAGAGCGGCCTGCCCAACCACACGGACGCGATGTTCACCACGATCGAGGGCGAGTGGGACGAGGTCATGGACGTCGTCAGGCGCGCGGTCGACGCCGTCTCCGAGGTCGCCCCGAGAGTCAGCCTGGTCCTCAAGGCCGACCTCCGCCCGGGCGTGACGGACGGCATGACCACCAAACTCCAAAGCCTCGAACGCCACCTCCCCTGACCCACCCCCTCCCACCGCCAAGCCCCCCAAGCAGAACACCTCAGCCCCAAGCCGCTCCCCCAGAAGCCGCCCCCAGCCAGCACCTCGACACCTCACCGCCCGGCCCAGAACCGGCCCCTGCCCCATGCCCGGCACCCACCACCACTCGGCCGACAACGCCAGCGTGAACGGGTAACCGGGCGCTTCGGCCAGCCGGCGCCCGACGGCCCGCCAGAACGCCGACACCCGGCCAGCGCTGGACACCCAGCCGCCCGCCCGGACTGACACCAGGACGGCACCCGGCACCCGGCACTCGACCACGGGCCCAGGGACCGACCCCTGGCCGGTGCCCGGCACTCGACCGCCCTCCAGAAGGCCGACATCCAATCGGCGCCCGACACCCAGGCGCCCGCCCATCCGAAAACCGACACCCGGCCTGTATCTCGACAGCTGACCGCCCAGAAGCCGTTCGCCATCGGCATCTGGCCGTCCGGTCGGGAAGACGGTAGTCGGCCTGCGACTGCGACAACCCGCACCGCCCCGGAGCTCTCGGCCGCATGCTCGTAACGTGACGCCCGCAGTCCGCGGTGGCCCGGCTTGAGCCCGCAGCCGGGCACACGGTGAGGAGCCCCCGCAGCGGGACGTGGCAGGAACCCTCCATGGCGCGACATGGCGAGGAGCCCCGAAGCGGGCACATGGTACGCAGCCCCCGCAGCGGGCACGTGGCACGTCGCAAGCAGCCCCGACGGCGGGACGTGGCGAGAACCCCCCATGCGGGACGTGACGAGGAGCCCCGTAGCGCGCACGTGGCACGCAGCCCCCGCGACGGACACAGGGCGGGAAGTCTCCCGTAGGTGGCAGGTGGCGCACAGCCCTTGCGGCGAACACTGATGCGGAGTCCCCGTAGCGGGCACGTAGTGCGGAGCCCCGGAGCGGCCACATGGGGGCGCGGCGAGCCCGTAGAGGGCACGTGGCGCGGCGACCCCGTAGCGGGCACGTGGCGCCCAAGGTCGCCATGAAGTGCTTCAAGCCTGACCTTCTGGCGATGTCGGTGCTGCTCGGCCCGCGGGCGGGGCGGACGCCGCCCGTTTGATCCCGTGCCCGGAAGGCGTCGTGCTTCCAGGCAGTCTGAGAGCTCCGATGAATGAGGGTTCGCGATATGTCTTGACCGTCTCTGTAGACGCGACATATCGTGTCGCTTGATCAGCGAACGCGATACTACGTGTGCCCGGAGGTGGAGGCAATGAGACAAGAGCGAGTGCCCGTGCTGGTGGTCGGCGGCGGGTACGCGGGCCTGAGCGCTGCCGCGCTGCTGGCCTGGCGCGAAGTGCCCGTCATTCTGGTCGAGCGGCACCCGAGCACGTCCATCCAGCCCAAGGCGTTCGGCATGGGACCGCGGGCCGTCGAGTTGCTGCGGCCGCTGCCGGGGATCGAGCAGACGTTCGCCGACATCTGGATCGGCATCGGCGACTCCATGCGCATCGCGATCGCCAAAACGCTGGCCGACCCCGACCCGCAGATGATCTTCGAGGACACGGGAGAGTTCGACGCCCTCGCCGACCTCACCCCCGTGCCCCGGATCGGCGCCCCCCAGTCGGAGGTCGAGCGGGTGCTGCGCGCCTACGCCGACGAGCTCGGCGCCGACCTGCGCTTCTCCACCGAGCTGATCTCCCTCGACCAGGACGACGACGGCGTCACCGCCGTGATCCGCGCTGCCGACGGCGAAGAGAGCATCGTACGGGCCGACTACGTGGTAGCGGCCGACGGCCACCGGAGCACGCTGCGCGAGCGGCTGGCCGTGCCCACCTCCGGCAGGGGCGACCTCGTGCAGATGCGCTCGATCATGTTCGACGCCGACCTGACCGGCCTGGTGAACGAGCGCGAGGTCATCGTCTGGTACCTGCACAACGACGCGTTCACCGGCGTCATCGTGACCGGCACGGGTGTCGGCGCGCACGTGCTCGGCATCAACCAGGCCCCCTCCCCGGACGGCGGCGCCGACGCCCTCACCGAGGAACGCTGCGTCGAGCTCATCCGCGTCGGAACCGGCATCCCGGACCTGGACGTGCAGGTGCTGGACACGGCGACGTTCAGCCTGGCGCACGTCGTGGCCGACACCTTCCGCGCCGGACGCGTCTTCTTCGCCGGCGACGCCGCCCACACCATGCCGCCCACCGGCGGCCAGGGCGGCAGCACCGCCCTCCAGGACGGCTGCGACATCGCCTGGCGCCTCTGGCTGGTGATCAGCGGGCAGGCCGGCCCCGGCTTCCTGGACACCTACGACGCCGAACGCCGCCCGATCGGCGCCCTTACCGCCGACGCCCAGCTCGCCAACCTCAGCGTGCGGATGCCCGTGGACGAGCGCTCCGACTACCCCGAGCCCCTGGAGGACTTCTTGCAGGCGATGCTCGGCTACCGGTACCACTCCGCCGCCGTCCTGGAGGAGCCCGGCGACGACGGCTCGCTCCTGGAGGACCCGCGCACCCCGAGCGGCCGCCCCGGCAGCCGCGCCCCGCACGTCGTGCTCGACTGGGAGGGGCAGCGCATCTCGACCATCGACCTGTTCGGCTCGGGTTTCGTCCTGCTGGCCGACAAGAGCGGCGGCCAGGTCTGGATGGACGCCGGCCGCGTGGTCAAGGAGCGCCTGGGCGTGCAGCTCACCCGCATCCTGGTGGACGACGAGCTGGTGGACGTGGAGGGCCGCTGGCGGGAGCGGTACGGGGTGCGGGAAGGCGGCGCAGTCCTGGTGCGGCCCGACGGGTATGTGGCCTGGCGCGCCCCTCGCCCCACGGCGGACCCCATGTCCACCCTCGACCAGGCCCTCACCCGGATCCTGCACCGCTGACCACCTGCCTCTCACCGGACCGGCGCCCCAACGACGTTCGCCGGGGTCGTGAAACGTGCTCATGGGCGGGGAGGCACGTTCGTCCTCCAGGGGTCTGGCCGTCTCGCGGGGGCGGAGGTCAGGCGGCGAGGGCCGGGCGTGCGGGCTGGTCGACGGAGGTCAGGTCGAGGCTGCCGGTGGTGCGGAGCCAGTCGTTGACCGAGCCGGTGAAGCCGGACGGCGGCCCCACCTTGAGACGGGTGAGCCGGCCGCAGCCGGGAGCGGGGCCCACCTTCAGGCGGCGGATGGCGCCCGACCTGCCCGGCTCGCCGAGGTCGGCGTCGCACGGGGTCAGCCGCACGCCGAACGGCGGGACGCCCCGGAGGGCGCCGGACGGCCGGATCCGCAGGAGGTCGTCGATCTCGTGGCAGGTGGCCAGCGGGTGCGCCCGCAGATGGGCGAGCTGGTCGGCGACCAGGCGATGGGCCACCGATCGGAGGAGGGCGGTCGCGCACAGGCTGTGGGCGCAGGCGGCGCCGTCGAGAGTGATCTCCGGCAGCGCGAAGCGGCTCAGGCCGCGCGAGGTGACGCGCAGGCAGTCGCAGGCGGCCGTCTCGGACGGGTCCCATGGAGGGCAGGTGGCGTCGTCGCGCATCTGCACGTCCCAGGTGAGCCAGTCGTCGCCGAGGCGGAAGTCTCCTGGCTCGCCCGGCGACCTCGGGCAGGCCGGGACGGCCGAGGCGGTCGACGGGTCGATCAGCAGGCCGTCGCACTGGCGGGCGAGGGCGCGGGCGACGGCTCTGGCGGTCTGCACGTTGCCGGGCAGGCGGCGTGGGGGCGCGGTGGTGGACACCAGCACGTGTTGCCCGGCTCGGCGCAGCCGCCGTCGTTCGTCGCCCGTGAGGGTGAGCCCGGCCGGGCGCCAGGGGGCGGGGGCATGGGTGACGGTCAGGGACGGCGGGGTTTCGAGCGCGTCACGGGCCGCCTTCCGGTACGCCCCGGGGACCCGCCAGGGCACGAACGTGTCGACGTCGAACGGCAGGTGCTCCACGGCTACGACGAACAGTGAGGTCAGCATGGCGGGGAGCGGCAGAACGATCTTCATGGGGGTGCCTCGCCTTCGAAACGTGGTGAGGCACCCAGGATCCGCAACCCGGCCCGCCCCGGTGCGGCCGAACGCCGTTCTGGGGACAAGACACCGACCGACCCCCAGCCTGTGGACAGCCCCCCGGAAACGCCTGCGCAGCACCGCCCGGCCAGGGGATGGCGAGGGTCTGGCCGGGGGGTGGCGAGGGAGATGGCGAGGGAGATGGCGAGGGCCTGACCGGCAAGGCGGACGCCCGCCGGCCGGGGAGAGGGAGCGAGGGGCTGGGCGGGGAGGCGGGGGCCGGCGGTCAGGGGGTGGTGCGGGTGATGGCCAGGGTTTGGCCGGGGAGGCGGAGGCCGTCGGGGCCGGCGGCTACCGGGTCGTCCGAGGCCAGCAGGAGGGTGGCGCCCGCCGGCGGCAACGTCAGCGTCTCCGGGGAGAAGTTGACGCTGACGCACACCGTCCCGCGCCACATGACCAGCCACCTCCCCTCCGGATCGGCCTCCACCCGCACCCGGTCCAGCCGCGGATCCGACAGCTCCGGCAGCGCCTTGCGCAGCGCGATGAGGTCCCGGTACCAGCACAGCAGGGACCAGTTCTCCTCCTCCTTCAGCTCGCTCCAGTCCAGCTTGGAACGCAGGAACGCCTCCTCGTCGGACGGATCGGGCGCGTCCCAGGCGTACCCGAAGCCGTCGAACTCGCGCTCGCGCCGCGTCCCCTCGCTCTCCCGCAGCTCTGGCTCCACGTGGTCGGAGAAGAACAGGAACGGCGCGCGGGCCCCCCACTCCTCCCCCATGAACAACATCGGCGTGAACGGCGAGGTCAGCAGCAACCCGGCCCCCAGCCTGAGCGCGGACACGGGCAGCCGGTCGCCGCCGGGCCGGTTGCCGATCTGGTCGTGGTTCTGCAGGCAGGCGACCAGCCGATGGCCGGGCACGCCGGAGAAGGGCTGCCCGTGCGCCCGGTCGCGGAAGCCGGAGTAGCCGCCGTCGTGCAGCACACCTCGGGTCAGCACCCTGGCCAGCGCCGACGGGTCGGCGAAGTCCTCGTAGTAGCCGTGGCTCTCGCCGCTCACGGCGGTGTGCAGGGCGTGGTGGACGTCGTCGTTCCACTGCGCGGTCATCCCCAGGCCGCCGGCCTCCAGCGGGCGTACCATGCGCGGGTCGTTGAGGTCGGACTCGGCGATCAGCGACAGCGGCCGGCCGAGCGAGCAGGCCAGCGCGTCGACCTCCTCCGACAGCTCGGCCAGCAGGTGGCGGGCGCGCCTGTCGTGCAGCGCGTGGACGGCGTCCAGCCGCAGCCCGTCGATGTGGTAGTCGCGCAGCCACTGGACGGCGTTGCCGATGAAGTACCGGCGGACCTCGTCGGACCCCGGCCCGTCCAGATTGACCGCTTCGCCCCAATAGCTACCAGCAAACCCGGAAAAATACGGACCAAAGGGGTGGAGGAAGTTGCCCGACGGCCCCAGGTGGTTGTAGACCACGTCCAGGATGACGCCGATCCCGGCCCGGTGGCACGCGTCCACGAACGACTTCAGCCCGTCGGGCCCGCCGTACGTCTCGTTGACCGCGTAGAGGTCGACGCCGTCGTAACCCCAGTTGCGCCCGCCGGGGACGGGGGCGACCGGCATGATCTCCACGAAGTCCACGCAGAGCTCGACCAGGTGCTCCAGCCGCTCGATCGCCGCGGCGAACGTGCCCTCGCCGGTGAACGTGCCGACGTGCAGCTCGTAGATCACCGAACCGCGCAGGTCGCGCCCCTTCCAGTCGTGGTCGGACCAGGTGAAGCGGTCGTGCTCGTAGACCGCGCTCGGCCCGAACACCCCCTCCGGCTGCCGCCGGGAGCGCGGGTCGGGGTAGGGCCCGCCGCCGTCGAGGACGAAGGCGTACCTGGTGCCGTGGCCGGCCTCGGCGACCTCGGCCCACCACCAGCCTCTCTCCCCCTGGGACATCGGCCGGCGTCCGTCCAGAACGTCGACCTCGACAGCCGTGGCCTTCGGTGCCCAGACCTCAAAGATCATGTCGCTCCAGCAGTGAGACGGGGTACTGATCGAGCAGCCGGGCCAGCGGAACCGTTCCCGAATGCGGCTCGCCGGTGAGCAGGTCGCGCCAGGATCCGCCGGGCAGCGTCAAGGTGGTGTCGCCCCACACCGAGTGGCCGGCGACCGCGGAGCGGCGCGCGAGGCGTACCGGCAGCCTGGTGGCGACCGCCACCGCCCGCGGGCCTTCGCCCCGGGCGAAGGCGATCGCGTGCTCGGCCGCCTCCCCCTCGGCCCGCAGCGGCAGGTACGGCGCCGCGCCCCCGAGCCGCCTGCGCAGCCGCAACGCCTGCGTCGTGACCAGGAGCTTGGCGGCGTCCCAGGAGGTCTCGGGCTTGCGCGGGTACGTCACGGGCCGCCGGTTGTCCGGATCGACCAGCGAGAAGTCGGTGGTCTCGTTGCCCTGGTACACGTCGGGCACCCCGGGCATCATGAGCTGCACCAGCTTGGCCCCGAGCGAGTTCGACATCGCGAACGGCTCGATGCGCTCGGTGAACTCCTCCACCGGCAGCCGCACGGCGGCCTGCGCGAACTCCCGCAGCCGCCGCTCGTAACCGGCGTCCGGACGCACCCACGAGATCGCGGTCTTGGCCTCCCGAGCCGCCTTGAGCAGGTAGTCGGTGAGGCGTTCGGCGGAGATCGGCCAGGCCGCCATGAGGTTCTGCCAGGCCAGGTAGTCGAGGTGGGGGTCGAAGGAGAGCTCCCGCGACCACTCGGACACCACGGACGCCCACTCCCGGGGCATCTCCGACAACACCGACAACCGGGCGCGCACGTCCTCCGACCGCTTGGTGTCGTGCGTGGACAGGGTCGTCATCGTGTACGGGGACATCTCCCCGCAGAAGTCATGGAACTGCTCCACCGAGACACCGAACACGTCCGGCTCGCCGCCCACCTCGTTGAGGCACGACAGCGGGAACCACCGGTACAGCGCGGTGTCCTCCACGCCCTTGGCCATGACCGGCCCGCACGTCTGCTGGAAGCGCACGATCGCCTCCGGCGAACCGTACAGCACCTGCTGGACGAGCGGCCGCACGGCGGGCGAGCACTCGGCGGCGGCCAGCTCGACGATCTCCACCGACTCGGGCGGCGGCTCCTCCCCCGGCACCAGGTAGGCGCGGTAGAGCGGCATCGCGGCCAGCAGCTCCGACACCGCGGCGGGTTCGCAGCCGGTGACCCTGGCCAGCCGGTCGATCTCCGCCCCGAAGAACAGGTCGAGCACCTCGCGCTTGGCCTGCGTCATCACCGGACGGTAGTCGTCCGGCTGCCCGGTCAGCTCGCTGAACAGCCGGACCAGCGGCTCCTTGCCCGATGGGTCGACGAACAGGCCGTTGATCCGGTTGAGCACCTCGTAGCCGGTCGTGCCGTCGCAGGCCCAGTCGGGCTGCAGCCGCTCGGGGCCGATGAGGATCTTCTCCACGACCGTCCAGGGGCCGCCGGTCCGCTCGCGCAGCCGGTCGAGGTAGCCGCGGGGATCGGCCAGGCCGTCGGGATGGTCGATGCGCAACCCGTCGACCAGGCCCTCGTCGAGCAGCCAGAAGATCACCTCGTGCGTGGCGAACAACACCGACGGGTCCTCCACGCGCAACCCGATCAACGAGGACACGTCGAAGAAGCGCCGGTAGCCGGGGCCCTCGCGCCAGTCGACCAGCCGGTAGTGGCCCGGGTGGGGGAAGGCGTGCTCGTGGTAGCGCAGGACGTCGCCGTCGACCACCGGCTCGGTGTCGTCGCCGAGCACCGGCAGCGCCACCTTCCCGTCCACCCACTCGATGTCGAACCAGTCGGCGTACGGCGAGGCGGGCCCGTCCTTGAGCACCGACCAGAACTGGGCGTTCATGGTGTTCATGTGGTTGGGCACGATGTCGATGACGATGCCCAGGTCGTGCGCGGCCAGTTCCTGGGCCATCTCGCGGAAGCCGGTGGCCCCGCCGAACTCCTCCCTGATCCTGGAGTGGTCGACGACGTCGTAGCCGTGCCGCGACCCGGGGGTGGCCTGCAGCACCGGCGACAGGTAGACGTGGCTGACGCCGAGGTCGCGCAGGTAGCCGGCGATCTCGGCGACCTGCGCGAAACCGAAGTCGGGGGTGAGCTGCACCCGGTACGTCGAGGCCGGCCTAGACACGGCGCAGCACCCGCACGCTGCGTCCGGGGACCTCGATCGCCTCGCCCGCGCGCACCATCCGCACGTCGAGCCTGATGGGCATCGCGGTGTCGATCTCGGTGTGCCACATCTCGCCGTAGTCCTGGGGAATCGTGAACTTGATCGTGTCGTGGTGGGCGTTGAACAGCAGCAGGAAGGAGTCGTCCCTGATCGGACGGCCGCGCCGGTCGGGCTCGGTGATGGCGTCGCCGTTGAGGAAGACGGCCAGCGACTTGGCGTAGCCGACGTTCCAGTCGCTGTCGGTCATCTCCTCCCCGGACGGGGTGAGCCAGGCGATGTCGCTCAGCCCGCGTACCGGCCTGCCGTAGAAGAACCTCCTGCGCCGGAAGACCGGATGTTTCTTCCGCAGCGCCGCCAGTTCCTGGGTGAACTCCAGCAGCAGCCAGTTCTCCCTGATGTCGGACCAGTCGACCCAGGTCAGCTCGTTGTCCTGGCAGTAGCCGTTGTTGTTGCCCTTCTGGCTGCGGCCCAGCTCGTCGCCGTGCGAGAGCATCGGCACGCCCTGCGACAGGAACAGCGTGGTGAGGAAGTTGCGCTTCTGCTGCTCGCGCAGCGACTCGATGGCCAGGCTCGCCGGGCCCTCCTCGCCGCAGTTCCACGACCGGTTGTCGTCGGTGCCGTCGCGGTTGCCCTCCTTGTTCGCCTCGTTGTGCTTGTCGTTGTACGCGACGAGATCCTGCAGGGTGAAGCCGTCGTGGCAGGTCACGAAGTTGATGGAGGCGGCCGGGCGGCGGCTGTCGTCCTTGTACAGGTCGCTCGACCCGGTGAAGCGGGAGCCGAACTCGGGCAGCGTGGCGGCCTGCCCGCGCCACAGGTCGCGGATCGTGTCGCGGTAGCGGCCGTTCCACTCGGTCCAGCGCGAGGGGAAGTTGCCCACCTGGTAGCCGCCCGGGCCGACGTCCCAGGGCTCGGCGATGAGCTTGACCTGCGACAGCACCGGGTCCTGCTGCACCAGGTCGAAGAACGCGCTCAGCCGGTCGACCTCGTGCAGCTCGCGGGCGAGGGTGGAGGCGAGGTCGAAGCGGAACCCGTCGACGTGCATCTCGATGACCCAGTAGCGGAGCGAGTCCATGATCATCTGCAGGACGTGCGGGGAGCGCATGAGCAGGCTGTTGCCCGTGCCCGTGGTGTCGACGTAGTAGCGCTTGTCGTTCTCGACCAGGCGGTAGTAGTTGCTGTTGTCGATGCCCCGGAACCCCAGCGTCGGCCCGAGGTGGTTGCCCTCGGCGGTGTGGTTGTAGACGACGTCGAGGATGACCTCGATGCCCGCCTCGTGCAGGCTGCGCACCATCGCCTTGAACTCCAGCACCTGCCCGCCGCGCTGCCCGGTGCTGGAGTAGCGGTTGTGCGGGGCGAAGAAGCCGATGGAGTTGTAGCCCCAGTAGTTGGACAGGCCGCGCTGCTCCAGGATGTGGTCGGTGACGAACTGGTGCACCGGCATCAGCTCCAGCGCCGTCACGCCCAGCTTGGTGAGGTGGTCGAGGATCTCGGGGTGGCCGAGCGCCGCGTACGTGCCACGCAGGTGCTTGGGGATCTTGGGATGGCTTATCGTCAGCCCGCGCACGTGGGCCTCGTAGATCACCGTGTCGTGGTACGGCGTCGCCGGCGGCCGGTCGTGCCCCCACCCGAAGAACGGGTTGATCACGATGGACCGCGGCACGTACGGGGCCGAGTCGGCGTCGTTGCGCGTGTCCGGCTGGCCGAACCGGTAGCCGTAGACCGCCTCGTGCCAGTCGACGCCGCCCTCGATCGCCATCGCGTACGGGTCGAGCAGCAGCTTGTTCGGGTTGCAGCGCAGCCCGCGCGCCGGCTCGTACGGCCCGTGCACCCGGTAGCCGTAGCGCTGGCCGGGGCCGATGCCGGGCAGGTATCCGTGCCAGATGAACCCGTCGACCTCCGTGAGCGGCACCCGCGACTCGACGTTGTCCTCGTCGAACAGGCACAGCTCCACCGCCTGGGCGACCTCGGTGTAGAGCGAGAAGTTCGTGCCCGCGCCGTCGTAGGTCGCCCCGAGAGGATAGGGGTCTCCAGGCCAGATCTCGATCATCGAGGCTCCCTTGCGGTCTCTCCCCATGTTCCGTTCCCCCGCTCCGCCGGACAAGGCCACCCTGTTCCTTCCCACGCGTCCGTCCGGAATACTCCGAAAAATCGAGTGAGCCGCCTCCGACGGCGCGGTGTCGAAGACGGCTCACGTGTTCGGCCCGGTGGGGGGTGGCGTGGTTCACGGATCCGATGCGCGGCCCCCGCGCACCGGATCCGCACCCACGATCGGGGTGACGCGACGCTGCGTCCCCGATCCCCCGCGATCAGGACGGTCGATCCTCGCTCTGGCAGTAGCGAATGATCGTCGCAGCCGGGCCGACGAGCCCCCGTCGGCCCAGCCTTATGTGACGGACGGCCTCTGGTGAGCCATCGCGTCAGGGAATGAACGCGGCATTTCGATCTCTGGTGGTTTGATCAAATCAGCCCAGGGCATCCCCCTCTCTTACGGCTTGGCTGACTTTTACCCTCCGATGCCGGAAACCCACCCCGAATTGGCACTTGCCATAGGAACGTGCCGGTGACGATTACCTACCGCACATGCCTTCGAAACCGAACCCAGGGGTACGCTCCGGGGCAACCGGCCACCGCGCGGGAAGGGAGTGTGCGGCGATGACCATCCCCAACCCGACGCTCCGGCAGCGGCAACTGGCGATGCGCTTACGCGAGCTGCGCAACGAGAAGAACCTCAGCATCGCCGAGGTGGCCCAGCTCCTCCTGTGCTCCCCAGCCAAGATCAGCCGGATCGAGACCGCCCAGCGCGGCGTCAGCCTGCGTGACGTGCGCGACCTGTGCCGCCTGTACGACGTCTCCCCCGCCGAGTCCGCCCAGCTCATGACGCTGGCCAAGGACGCCAGGCAGAAGGAGTGGTGGCAGTTCTACGACAACCGCGAGCTGCGGCAGATGCTCGGCCTGGAGGCGGAGGCCAGCGCCATCACCGAGTACGAGATCACCACCGTGCCCGGCCTGCTCCAGACCGAGGACTACGCCCGCGCCGTGATCCGCGGCTGGCTGCCCCGCATCGCGCCCGACGTGCTCGACGACCGGGTCAGGGTGCGGATGAAGCGCCAGGAGTGGCTGCACCGGCCCGACACCCTGCGCTACTGGGTCCTGCTGGACGAGTCGGTGCTCTACCGGCACGTGGGCAGCCGGCAGACCATGCATGAACAGCTCGACCGGCTCATCGAGCTGAGCGAGCTGCCGCACGTCACCATCCAGGTCATCCCGTTCACCGCGGGGGCGCACGTGGGCTTCGACAGCACCTTCCGGCTCATGGAGTTCGACCATGACTCCGGCATCGCCGACACCATTTTCGTGGAACATCAAATGGGCCTTTTCTACCTGGAGGCCGATAAGGTGGTCCGGCGGTTTCGCGAGATCATCGACCATCTGCGGGCCGAGGCCCTGGGCATCCAGGAATCGAAGCGGCGAATTACCGAGATGGCCGCAAACTTCGCTTAGCGCTCCGTCACAGGATCATCTCGTTTTTCCGGTCACCTGGCATGATGCCTCCGACACATCAGAGCCTCGTTCTCGTGGCAAGTGCCAGGTGCTACTGTTCATCCATTGGGACGCTTTCGCTCTCCACGTGAGATCGCCGGCGTCCGAGTGAAACGTCCGAGCGCGCCCGGCGAGGTCCGACCCGCCGCCGCGCCCATTGTCGATGCACGAGGGGGAGACAATGACGTCCCACCACCCTGACGTCCAGGCGGGTCCGCGGTGGCGGGCCGCCTCGCGCTGCAACAACGGAGAATGCGTCGAGGTCGCGTTGCTGTCCCCCGGCGAGATCGGCGTGCGGGACAACAAGAACCCGGCCGGCCCGGTCCTCACCTTCAGCGCCCGGGAATGGGACGCGTTCCTGCGCGGAATACGTCAGTCCGACTGAGCGCGCGGCGCTTTTCCGGCGGTCGTCCTCACGGACGCCCGCCTTTTGTTTTGTCCGGCGCCGGCGTTCGCCACTGCCCCTTTTGTCGCCTGGTCATCCTCGACTGTCAAGGTAAAATCACCTTCGGCTCAATACCTCTACAGCCGCCTTCAGGAGGTAATGGATGAAACGCCCACCTGCCCTTGACCAGGCACGCTGGCAACGGTGCAACAATGGCGACTGCGTCGAGGTCACCATGCTCGCCGACCGGGTCTGGGTGCGGGGAAGTCAGGACGCCAGCGGTGCCGTCCTGTCGTTCACCACCGACGAGTGGACCGCGTTCCTCGACGGCGTGCGGCACGGCCGCTTCGATCTCGAACGGCTCGCGCCCCAGGTCTGACCGGCCACGACGTTCTCCATCGGGCTCTGTCGGGGGCCATCGGGGTTTCAGGCCGCGGCCCCCGGCAATATGCCGACTCCATGGGCGGTTTCAAGAAGTTCTTACTCCGAGGCAACATCGTCGAGCTGGCCGTCGCCGTCATCGTCGGGGCGACCTTCAGCGGGCTCGTCCAGGCGCTGGTCACCGATCTCATCACCCCGCTCATCGGCGCGGTGACCGGCGGCCGGCAGCCGAACTTCGCCGAGTACTCCTTCACGATCAACGGCAGCCGGTTCAAGTACGGCGACTTCCTCAACCACCTGCTGACCTTCCTGGTCATCGCGGCGGTCGTCTACTGGCTGGTCGTGGCCCCGATGACGCGGCTGATCCACCTGTTCGACCGGGACAAGGCCGCGACGACCAAGGAGTGCCCCGAGTGCCTGTCCGACATCCCGGCCGAGGCCAGTCGGTGTGCCCATTGCACGGTGGAGCTGGTGCCCCAGTCCGAGAAACCGCGCTGAACCGTACATCACGGACTCTTGACCCCAGTGGCGCACCGGCACGGTGGTCGTTCGGCAAGATGGACCGATGAGCGTTGAGTTGATGGTCTGGGACGAGCCCGTGCCGATCAGCAGGGATCAGGCCCGGGCCACGTATCTGGCGGTGAGGCGGAGCGATCCCGTCGAGGGGGACGTGCCCGACGTCGCCAAGGAGCTGCCCGGGGAGGTCACCCTGTACCCCGGGCACGTCCTGGTGACGATGGACCTGGACACGATGGACGAGAGCTCGGCCCAGGTGCTGACCACCGCCCGCGCGCACGGCCTGGTCTGCTACGACCCCCAGCGCGACCTGGTGCACAACGTGGCCCCGCTCGGCGTGTACGAGGGCATGCAGCTCCACACCGGCGACGGGATGGTCGTGCACGACCCCGACCTCGGGCTGGTCCACGACGTCCTGGCCACCCTGTCGCCGCAGAACCCGTTCGTCGCCCTGGTGAACTTCGGCCGGCATTTCCTCCAGGTCTCCCCCGGCTACGAGCTGGAGTACAAGGAGGGCACGATGGTCCGCACGGTGGTGCCCGAGCTGGCCGAGGTGCAGCAGGCGTTCCACGAGTACGCCACCGGCGAGCGCGGGTTCCTCACCCGCCACGCCTGGGCTCAGGCGTAGACCTGGGCGAACAGCTCAGGATCGACGTTCCCCCCGGACAGCACGGCCACCGTGCGCCCGGCGGGGACGCGGCCCGACAGCAGGGCGGCCGTGGTCGCCGCGCCGCTGGGCTCGGCCACCAGCCGGGCCGTGCGCGCGATGTGCCGCATCGCCGCCCGCAGCTCGTCCTCCGACACGGTGACGATGCCTTCGAGGTGTTCGCGCAGGTGGGCGAAGGTCAGCTCGGACACCCGGTTCACGCGCAGCCCGTCGGCGATGGTTCGGAACGTGCGCGTGGTCTCCCAGGCCACCACGTGCCCGGCCGCCAGGCTCTCGGCGGCGTCGGCGGCCAGCTCGGGCTCCACGCCGTACACGCGGACGTCGGGCCGCAGCGCCTTGACCGCCGCCGCGACGCCGGCGGCCAGCCCGCCGCCGCTGATCGGCACGAGCACCGCCTCGACGTCCGGCAGGTCCTCGACGATCTCCAGCCCGATCGTGCCCTGCCCGGCGATGATCGCGCGGTGGTCGTAGGGCGGCACCAGCGTCAGGCCGCGCTCGCCGGCCAGCCGCTCGGCCGTCACCTCGCGCTGGTCGGGCGGGACGATCACCAGCTCGGCGCCCCAGCCCTCGATCGCCGCCGCCTTGACCGCCGGGGTGCCCTCGGGCACGACGACCACGCACGGCACGCCGAACTCGGCCGCCGCGAACGCCAGCGCCTGGCCGTGGTTACCGGAGGAGTGCGTGACGACGCCGGAGGGACGCAGGGCGGCCAGCGCGTTGTAGGCGCCGCGGATCTTGAACGACCCGACCGGCTGGAGGCTCTCGGGCTTCAGCCACGCCTCGCCCATCCTCAGAAGCGGCGTGCGCACCGCGGTTCCGTTGATCCGCCCGGCCGCCGCGCGGATGTCGTCGATCGTCACCAGGTCCATACGGTCACTCTAGGCTCAGACCGGCACAATTCGGCGAGCTCCTGCTCCATGGCAGGATCGCGAGACATGAGAACTCTGTACCCGCCCATCGAACCCTACGAGTCCGGCCTGCTCGACGTGGGTGACGGCAACCAGATCTACTGGGAGGTCTGCGGCAACCCCGACGGAAAGCCGGCCGTCATGCTGCACGGCGGGCCGGGCGCCGGGTGCAGCGCCAACCACCGCCGGCAGTGGAACCCCGAGCTGTACCGCATCGTCCTGTTCGACCAGCGCAACTGCGGGCGCAGCCTGCCGCACGCCAGCACGCCGGGCACGTCGCTGGCCGCCAACACCACCTGGAACCTGGTGGCCGACATGGAACGGCTGCGCGAGCACCTGGGCATCGAGCGGTGGCAGGTGTTCGGCGGGTCGTGGGGCAGCGCGCTGTCGCTGGCCTACGCCCAGACGCACCCCGACCGTACGACCGAGCTGGTGCTGCGCGGGATCTTCACGCTGCGCCCGCACGAACTGCACTGGTTCTACCAGGAGGGCGCGAGCTACCTGTTCCCCGACCTGTGGGAGTCGTACCTGGCACCGATCCCCGTCGAGGAGCGCGGCGACCTGATGGCCGCCTACCGCGCCCGCCTCGAAGGTGACGACGACGCGGCCCGGCTCGCGGCGGCCAAGGCGTGGTCCCAGTGGGAGGGCGCGACGATCACGCTGCTGCCCGACCCGAGCCTGGTGGCGGAGTTCGGCGAGGACAAGATGGCGGTGTCGTTCGCCAGGATCGAGAACCACTACTTCCGCCACGGCGGCTGGTTCGAGCCCGAGCAGCTGATCAGGGACGTCGACCGCGTCCGGCACATCCCGGCCGTGATCATCCAGGGCCGCTACGACGCCTGCACGCCCATGGCCACCGCCTGGGACCTGCACAAGGCGTGGCCCGAGGCCGACTTCCAGGTGGTGCACGACGCCGGGCACGCGGCGACCGAGCCCGGCATCGTCGACCGGCTCATCGCGGCGACAGACGGCTTCGCGCGAGCCTGACCGCGGGGGTGACCGCGCCGACCAGCAGCAGCGCGAACAGCGGCGCGAGCACCAGGCCGAGCAGGAAGCCGCCGGCCACGTCGTGCGGGTAGTGCACGCCGACGAACACCCGGGAGAAGCCCATCAGGGCGGCCAGCGGCAGCACCACCCAGGCCAAGGCGCGCCAGACCAGGATGAGCGTGCCCGCCGCCCCGGCGGCGATCACGGTGTGGTTGCTGGGGAAGGACCAGTCCGTGGAGGGCGGGCAGGCCGCGATCGTGGCGATGCCGCCACGGCACGGCCGGTCCTCCCGGACCAGCAGCTTCACGCCCTCGCTCACGACGTACGCGCCCACCACCCCGGCCGGCCCGGCGATGGCGAGCGCGAGGTCGCGGGCGGGGGCCTGGCGCGCCCGCCACCAGCACGCGAGGAACAGCGCCGCGAAGATGAAAAGGCCGGCGTCCGTGCCGAACTCGGCGAGGGCGTGCAGCCACCCGGGCGTGGTCAGAGCGAAGTCGACGATGTCGCGGTACACAGGTGTCCAATCCGTGAACGGGTAGTGGACACGACCTTATGAACTTTGATCGTCAAATGCTTCGACCGAAAGGGCGATTCCGGTCCTTACCCAAGGTACTGGCGCACCAGCAGGGCGCGCCTCTGCTCCAGCTCGCCTTCGGTGATGAGGCCGCGGTCGAACGCCTCGGCGGTGGCGTCCCGCTCGGCCACGTAGTACGCGGCCATGATCTCGCTGCGCAGCGGGGTGAAGCCGCGCTCCACGCAGTCGGAGAAGACGGTGACCTTCTGCTCGACGATGCCGGCGGGGACGGTGCACGTCAGGTCGTGCGCCTTGAGGTGCTGAACCGCTTCACCTAGGGTGACCGGGCCGAGGGACCCGTTGAAACGGGTGTCAAGGGTGATCTTCACTGTTTTTACGCCTCCAATCGTTTCAAACGCATCGGCAGAGACCGCGTATTCCCAGTTCAGAGCGGGTAAGAGGGCAAACGTGATCGGAGAGCACGTGATCGTCGGCTACAGCAACGACCCCGGTGGGCGGGACGCCCTCGCGCTCGGGGCCGCCATCACCCGGCTGACCGGGGGCGAGCTCACGGTGGCGTCGATCTATCCGCCGGGCAGCCCTGGGCTGGCCGTCGAGGCCCAGGCCAACCTGGCCCACGCGGGTGAGGAGCTGGGCGTCGTCCCGGCCGAGTACATGGCGTTCGAGAGCCGGGGCACCGGCCGCGGGCTGGCGGTGCTGGCCAGCAGGATCAGGGCCGACCTGATCGTGGTCGGCTCGGCGAGCGGCGGCCAGTACGGCCGCATCGCCGTCGGCAGCACCGCCGACCACCTGCTGCACCTGTCGCCGGAGGCGGTGATGCTGGCACCCTCGGGCTACGTGCCGCCCGACGAGCCCGCCCGGCTCACCCTGGCCTACGTCCACCGGCCGCAGTGCGACGCGGCGGTCGAGCGGGTGGCCCAGGCGGCGCTCCGGCTCGACGTGCCCCTCCGGCTGATCACCCTCGACCTGCGCACCGAGGACCAGGGCAAGCTGCGCGACGACCTCGCCCTGGCCGTACGGCTGGCCTGGGAGAGCACCGGCATCGAGGCCGAGTCGGAGGTGGCCGAGGGCCACGACGTGCAGGCCGCGCTCAAGGACGTCGAGTGGCTGCCCGGCGAGCTGCTGGTCTGCGCCGCCGGCGAGGACGCCCAGCCCCACCGGGTGTTCCTGGGCGAGCTGGCGATGAAGGTGCTCAGGTCGTCCTCCTGCCCGGTCACCGTGCTGCCGCGGGGGTTCTCCTAAGCTTCTGGGCGTGCGTGTAGCCCGGATGATCGTCGTCGTGGTGCTGGCCTCGCTGGCCGGCGTCTACGTGGTGGCCGGCGCCTGGGGGGCGCTGCCGGTGCTGGCCGCGCAGTGCGCCTTCACGCTGCGGGTCAGGAAGGGGTGGCTGCTCGCCGTCCAGGGCGTGCTGGTCTACGCGGTGACGCTGGGGCAGGGCGCGTCCGTCGCGATCCTCGGCTTCCTCGCCGGGTCGCTGCTGGTGACGCGCTGGTGGGCGCTGGCGCCCGCGGTGGCCTTCAGCGGCGTCGTGATCCACCACTGGCGCTATGCCGGGGACGCGGTCTCCACGACGGACCTCGCGATCACCACGGTGCTGGTGTCGCTGGTCGTGTTCGGCCTCATCCGGCTGGTCGAGCGGGTGGCCGAGATGGAGGCCACCCGTCCCGCGCTGGCCGCGGCGGCGGTGGCCGAGGAGCGGCTGCGCATCGCCGCCGAGCTGAGCGACGGCCTCGGGCGCGGCCTGGCCACGATCGGAGCGGGCGCGCGGCGGGCGCTGGCCGCGCCGCGGGAGGCGGCCGAGACGCTCGGCGAGGTGGTCGCGACGGCGCGGCTGTCGCTGGCGGACGCGCGCGCCGCGGCGGCGAGCTACCGCGCGATGTCCCTGGCCCCCGAGCTGACCACGGCCCACGCCCTGCTGGAGGCGGCCGGCGTCGGCGTGCAGGTGCGCGCCGCCCACACCGAGCCGCTGGGCCCGGCGGGCGCGCTGCTCGCCTCGGTGCTGCGCGAGGCGGTCACGGACGTCGCCCGCCGCGGCACCGCCACGATGTGCGTGATCGAGACCTGGGAGGAGCCAGAACGGGCCCAGGTACACCTGCGCGTGGCCGACGACGGCCGCCGCACGGCCGAGGACGACGACGCCGGCGGGCTCGCCGACCCGGCGGGGCTCACGCGCCAGGTGGCGGCGGCGGGCGGCGCGCTCACCCGCGGCCTGTCCGGGCGGGGCCGGTACACGGTGGAGGCGGTGCTGCCCGCCACGCGCCCGCCCGCGGCGGCCCGACGCGAGCCGCCCGACGTCTCGGTGGTCCTGCTGGCCGCCGTGCTGGTCGGGTTCAGCGTCAAGGCGCTGCTGCAGATCCCGGCCGGCCTGCTGGCTCCCGCGGTCGCGGCGCTGGCCGTGATCGTCGTCATGCAGCTGCGCTCGGTCACCGGCCGCCACATGGTGGCGCTGGGGGTGATGGCGGCGCTCACCTTCGCCCCGATCCCGGTGTTCGGGCCGATCTGGCTGGGGGCGGCGGGCTTCCTCGCCGGTCCGGTGCTGCTCGCCTTCCGCCCGCGGACGGCCTGGCCCCTGACGGCCGCGATCCTGGCCGCGGTCTGGACCGTCGCCTCCCTGTACGAGCTGCCCGGCCGCGTCAACATCACGGTGAGCACGCTCACCACCGGCGTGGTGGTCTACAGCCTGCTCCGCCTGGCCCAGCTCGCCAAGGAACTGCACGCCGCCAGGGAGAGCCTGGCGCGTTCCGCCGTCGTCGAGGAGCGCCTGCGGGCCGCCCGCGACCTGCACGACCTGCTCGGCCACAGCCTGGCCGCCATCCTGCTCACCTGCGAGCTGGCCCGCCGCCTGCCCGACCCCGTCCGGGAGCTGGAGAACGTCGTCACCATGGCCGAGCACGCCCGGCACGACCTGCGCTCGGTCACCGGCGAGCAGCGCGAGCTGTCCTTCGCCGCCGAGGCCGAGTCGGCCAGGAAGGTGCTGGCGGCGGCCGGGGTCGAGGCCACCCTGCGGCTCGCGCACCCCGAGCTGCCGGCCGAGGTCGAGACCGTGCTCAGCGCCGTGCTGCGCGAGGCCGTGACGAACGTCCTGCGCCACAGCGCCGCGCGCGCCTGCGTGATCTCCACCTCCGCCGCCGGCGACGAGGTCGGGCTGCTCGTCCGCAACGACGGCGCGGCCACGGCGGTCCCCCGTCGCGGCTCGTCCGGGCTGGGCAACCTCACCACCCGCCTGGCCACGCTGGGCGGCCGGCTCACGACCGCCGCCGAGGACGGCTGGTTCCGGCTCGACGCGCGCGCTCCGCTAGATCCAGCCGGCCTCGGTGGCGATGCGCACGGCGTCGGTGCGGTTGCGCGCGTTCAGCTTGGCGACGATGGCCGTCAGGTAGTTGCGCACGGTCCCGGCGGTCAGGTGCAGCCGGCGGGCGATGTCGGGGGCCTCGGCGCCGCCCGCCACCAGCCGTAGCACGTCGGCCTCGCGCGGCGTGAGCGGGTTGTCGGCCAGGTCCCAGGCGGTGACCGCGAGGGACGGGTCGAGCACCCGGCCGCCCCGGGTGACCTGCCTGATCGCCGAGACCAGGTCCTCCGGCGGCGCCGTCTTCAGCAGGAAGCCGTCCACCTGGGCGGCCAGGGCCCGCTTGAGATGGCCGGGCTTGCCGTAGGCGGTGAGCATGAGCGTGCGGCACGAGGGCACCCTGGCCCGGATCTCCGCCGCGGCGGCCAGCCCGTCGAGGGTGCCGGGCATGTCGATGTCCAGCACGGCCACGTCCGGCCGGTGCGCGGCGGCGGAGGCCACGGCGGCGTCACCGGACTCGACCGCGGCCACGATCTCGAAGTCGGCCTCCAGGCCGAGCAGGGTCGCGAGCGCGTGCCTGATCACGGCCTGGTCCTCGGCCAGAAGTACGCGAATCACCGCACATGTCTATCAGTCCGCGCGCAGGACCCGGTCGTACAGGTCCAGGTAGCGGTCGGCCATCACGCCGGGCGAGAAGCGGCGCCTGGCCTCGCGGCGGCACTCCTCCGGATCGATCTCGTCCACCCGCTGGACGTACTCGGCCAGCTCCTCCTCGGTGTCGGCGAGGAAGCCGGTACGGCCGTGGTCGATGATCTCGGGCAGGCAGCCGCGGCGCAGGCCCACCGGCGGCACCCCGAGCGCCAGGGCCTCGACGACCGCCGTGCCGCCGGGCTCGTCCCACTGGATGGGGAAGAGCGCGGCGCGGGCCGAGGCGTACAGCTCGTCCCTTTCCTGGCCGCCGACCGCGCCTATCCACCTGACCAGGTCGCCGTCGAGGTAGCGGGACACCTGGTCGAGGTGGTAGCGCACGTCGGGATGGCTGTGCAGCGGGTGGTAGGGATCCTGCAGGACGACGTCCAGCTCGGCCTGGCTGTCCCGGCCGCAGACCGGGCCGGCCACGACCAGCGGCAGGCCCAGCTTCTGGCAGATCCGGGCGGCCACGTGCTGGCCCTTGAGCCCGCAGACCCGGCCCATGATCACCAGGTGCTCGCCGCGCTCGGCACGGACGTCCTGGCCGGCGAGCGGCGTGGCCAGGTAGACGGAGCCCAGCGAGGCGGCGCGCAGGGCCTCGGGGGCGCGGGCGAGCTGCGAGTCCGACACCCCGTTGACCGCGATCGAGCGCGGGAAGGCGCCGTAGAAGGCCGGGTGTTTGCGCAGGTCCCAGTGGAGGGTGTGGAGGACCGGCGGCCCGCCCAGCGCGGCCAGCACCGCCGGCCCGACGACCTCCACGTGGTCGTGGACGAGGTCGATGTCGTCGCGGGCGCGCAACTCGGCGGCCACCCGCGCCTGGTGCGCGTGCGCGATCCCCATGACCTGGTTGTACGGCTTCTGCAACTCCGCGAACTGGCCCTCGTCGTAGACGGCGATCAGCTCGTCGGCCTCCAGCGTGCTCGACGCCACGGAGGCCAGCACGACCTCGACGCCGCGTTCGCGCAGCGCGGGGACCAGGGTGGCGACCACGTTCTCGATGCCGCCGTAGCCGGGCGGCGGGACCGCCAGCCACGGTCCCGCGTTGATCAGCACCTTCACGCGACGTCCTCCTCCAGCATGAGCGAGGCGAGCGGCGGCCGTTCCGCCACTCCCACGTCCACCAGGCCGGCCCGCCCGTCGAGGCCGAACTGCAGCAGTGTGTGAGCCGGGGATTCCGAGGACACCACGCGGCCCTGGCGTTCCAGCCGGGACCACGCGGTGAGCATGATCTGCCCGGACATCCGGCCGAGCGCGTTCACGGACTGGTGGCCGTGCGTGCGGGAGCCCAGGTCCACCTGGGCCATCGCGTCCAGTCCCACCAGTTGGAGGAGGTCGACGAGGAGGCCGAGCTCCACGCCGTACTCGGTGACGAAGGGCACCTGTTCCAGCACTTCGCGCCGGGCGGCGTACTCGCCGCCGAGGGGTTGGCGAAAGCCCGCCAGCTCCGGCCAGAACAGGTTGAGCAGGGGTCTGGCCACCAGCTCGGTGACCCGGCCGCCCGCGCCACGCCGGGGCACGCCGTCCTCGCCCGTGAAGGGCCGTTCGTACGCCGCCTTGACGAAATGGGTGCCCGAGTTCACCAGCAGCGGACCGACCAGCCCGGACACGAAGTGCGAGCCGAAGTTGAGCAGGTCCGAGTCGACGAACGCGACGATGTCGCCATGGGAGGCGGCCAGGCCCTTCCACAGCGCCTCCCCCTTGCCCGACATGCGTGGCAGGTGGGGCAGCACCTCGTTCTGCGCCACGACGCGCGCGCCCGCCGCGCGTGCCCGTTCCGCCGTGGCGTCGGTGGAGTTGGAGTCGACGACGAGGATCTCGTCGACGAGTGGCGCCTGCTCCACCAGTTCACGTCTGATCACGGTGACGATGTCCCCGACCGTGCGTTCTTCGTCGCGCGCCGGCAGGACGACGCTCACCGTTGTGTTGCCCTTGGCCGCGATTAAGGCATCCACCGGCCATTCGGCAGCCGTACTGGAATGCGGGCCACACCACTCCTGGGCCCTGGCCAAGGCACGCACATCTGTCTCCATGCAGTCAGCCCCATCTCATAGGGGCACGACCCCTGCCCGATCTATGCGCCTTTGAACATCGTTGTTTGTTAACCCCTAGACGTGGCATATGTCGGGTTGTGTCCCCAATTACCCGTGTCGGCATCATTGGTGCCGGAAATGTCGCCGCTCGCCACGCAGATGTCCTGTCCGGCTTCCCCGACGTGACGATCGCCGGGGTGGCCGACACCGATCTCCACAAGGCTGAGGCGTTGGCCTCCGCGCACGGCGCCCCCGCCTACGGCGACCATGCCGGCCTGCTGGAGGCCGGCGGTCTCGACGCTGTCTACGTCTGTGTGCCTCCTTTCGCGCACGGTAACCCCGAATACGACGTCTTGTCGTGTAATCTCCCGATTTTTGTGGAAAAACCCCTTTCTCTCGATCTCAAAACCGCAGAAAACATCGCGGCCGAAATCGACCGGCGCGGGCTGCCGTCCGCCGTCGGCCACCACTGGCGCTACCTCGACATCGTCGACCGGGCCAGGGAACGGCTCGACGGCCGTCCCGTCCAGCTCGCGCTCGGGCACTGGCTGGACAAGGTCCCGCCGGTCGGCTGGTGGCTGAGGGCGAGCATGTCCGGCGGCCAGATCCTGGAGCAGGCGGTCCACGTCCTGGACCTGGCCAGGCTGCTGGTGGGCGAGGTGTCGATGGTGCACGCCGTACCGGCCGGGAACGCGGTGGACGGCGAGATCGACCGGGCCACCTCGGCCGTGATGAGCTTCGCGGGCGGCGCGACCGGCCTGCTGGCCACCTCCTGCCTGCTGCGCCGCAAGCACCGGGTGGGGCTGGAGGTGTGCGCCGACGGCATCGCGCTGGAGCTCAGCGAGACCCGGCTGCTCGTGGACGGCGAGGAGGCCGTCGAGGACGGCGGCCACGCCAAGACCCTCGTGGACCGCGCGTTCATCGACGCGGTGCGCGGGAAGGACGCCGACGTGCGCGCGCCGTACGGCGAAGCCCTGCGAACCCACCGCCTGGCGATCGCGCTGGCGCGCTCCGCGGCGGAACGGAGGCCGGTGATGCTGGATGACTGAGACGACGAGCACGACACTGAGCATCGAGGCGCCCGGCGAGGTGTGCCTGGTCGAGGAGAAGCTGGCCGGCCCGCCCGACGGCGGGTTCATGGTCGCCACCACGCACAGCGGCGTCTCGGCGGGCACCGAGCTGACCTACCTCAAGGGCGCCAACCCCTACCTCACCTCGGCCTGGGACCCGGCGCTCGGGCTGTTCCTGCCGGGCACGCCGTCGGTGGCGTACCCGGTGCGCGGCATCGGCTACATGCAGGTGGGCGTGGTCGCCGAGACCCGCACGCGGGCCGTGGCCGAGGGCGCGCAGGTCGCCATGGCCTACGGTCACCGCACGGCGTACGTGGCCGACCCGATGACCGACCGGTTCGTCGTGCTGCCCGGCGACCTCGACCCGCTGCTCGGCATCTACGTCGCCCACATGGGCCCGATCTGCGCCAACGGCCTGCTGCACGCGGCCGCCGACCTGCACGGCCCGGCCGTCCAGCACCTGGGCGACGGCGTGCGCGGGCGCCGGGTCGCGGTGGTCGGGGCGGGCGTGGTGGGGCTGCTGACCGCGTCCTTCGCCCTGTCCTGCGGGGCCGCCGAGGTGGTGGTCGTGGACGAGACCCGGGCCAGGCTCGCGGTGGCCGAGGCGATCGGCGCGCAGGTCCTGGCCGCCCCCGACGACGACCCGGCGGTGACGCTGAAGCGCCGCTGGCGGCACGCCCCGGGCGACCGCGGCGCGGACCTGGTCTTCCAGTGCCGCGGTCAACCGCGGGCGCTGGCCCTGGGGCTGCGGCTGCTGCGCCCGCAGGGCACGCTGATCGACCTCGCGTTCTACACCCAGGGCGCCGACGAGGTGCGGCTGGGCGAGGAGTTCCACCACAACGGGCTGGCACTGCGCTGCGCCCAGATCGGCCGGGTGCCGCGCGGCCTCGCGCACGCCTGGGACCGGGAACGCCTCTCGCACGAGACGATCGGCCTGCTCAGGGAGCGCGGGAGGCTGCTACGCGAGCACGTGATCACCGACGTCGTCGGCTTCGGGGAGGCTCCCGAACTTCTGACCGATCTCGCGGCCCGACGGCGGCAGGCCGTCCAGGCCGTGCTCAGCCACGACGTCGAGGATGAGGGCCGCTGACCAACTGAAGTCCCGGCAGCCGTGGCCGCGCAGCGTGAACGGGTTGAAGTACTCGCGGAAGCCGGAGTGGGCGACGGCGTGGATCATGCCCTCGGCGAGCAGGTCGGCCAGGTCGGGACGGCGGTCCCGGAGCCCCTGCCAGACCAGCCAGGTCAGGTTGATCCAGCTCGGCCCGCGCCAGTAGCGGGCCGGGTCGAACTCGGCCGTGGCCGGGGCGTGGCTGGGCAGCACGCCGTCCTTGAGGGAGAACCTGTCGAGGGCCGTGCCGATCAGCGCCTCGGCGATCTCCAGTGGCAGCCCGGGAAGCATGAGCGGCACCAGGCCGGCGGCGCTGCCCGAGCGGATCAGCCGGCCGGTGCGCAGGTCGCGCGGGCGGAAGTGGCCGTCCTGGTAGAGGTGGTCGACCATGGCGGCGGTGACGGCGGCGGCCTCGCGCCGGTGGGGCTCGGGGTCGTGGCCGCACACCTCGGCGATCTCGGCGAGCGCCGACTCGGCCACACCGTACGCGGCGTTGAACAGCGGGTCCTCGATCTCGAACGAGCCGGCCCGCTGGTAGCCGCTGTCGCGGTAGGCGCCGGCGAGGGCGACGTACCGCTCGTAGTCGCGGTCGGTGGGGCGCTCGTCGGCGCTGACGGTGTTGAGGTCTCTGCGGACGAAGCCCGTCGCGTCGGCCTCGACGGCCCGCAGGGGAAGGTCCCAGGCCGGGCTGTTGTCCATGCCCGACTCCCACGGGTGGACGATCGAGATCAGGCCCTCGGGCGAGCGGCGGGAGGCGCGCAGGAACTCCTGCTGGGCGACGAGCTTGGGGTAGATCCTGGCCAGGAACGCCGGGTCGGGCTCGGCCTGGTGCACCTTCCAGGCGGCCAGCGCGTGCACGGGCGGCTGCACGATGCCGGAGGTCGCCGAGCCGGACGGCGCGCGGGCGCCCCAGAACTGGGGGCCGGGGAAGTAGGCGCCCTCGGGCACGACGGGGTTGAACACGATGTGCGGCACCCGGCCGTCGGCCCACTGGGCGCCGAACAACGACAGCAGCTCGGACCTGGCCCGCCGCGGCGACCAGCGGGCGTTGCCGATCGCGATGAAGGCGGAGTCCCAGCTCCACTGGTGGGGGTACAGACGACGGGAGGGAACCGTGTAGCTGCCGTCCCAGTTGGCGACGAGCACGCGTACGGCGTCGCGAAGGATCATAGGAATTTCCTGATGAAGGCCGCCGTCTGCGGGAGCACGATCTCGGGCTCGCCCCGCAGCCGGCATTCGAGGGCGAGGTAGCCGTCGAAGCCGACGGCGTCGAGCGTGGCGAGCTGCGCGCCCCAGTCGAGGTGACCGGTGCCGGGCTGGTTCCTGTTGGACTCGCTGATCTGCATGTGCGCGATGTACGGGGCCGCCTCCGCCAGGGCCCGGCAGGGGTCGTCCTCCTCGATGTTCATGTGGTAGGTGTCGCCGACGATCCTGATCGAGTCCATCGAGCAGTACGAGACCGCGTCGGCCAGGGTGTTGACCATGTGGTTCTCGTACCGGTTGAGCGGTTCGAGCATGATCAGCACGCCGTTGCGCTGGGCGTGCTCGCCGAGGATGCCGAGCGCCTCGGCCAGCACCTCGCGGTCCTCCTCGGCGGTGCGCGGCGGCTCGAACGGCGGCAGCCTGAGCGAGAACTGGCCCCACGAGGCCGGGGTCATGACGCCGATGCCGCCCAGCTCGGCGATCACCGTGAGCTGCGACCTGAGCTGCTGGATGGCGTCCTTGCGCCGGGCCGGGTCGAAGTCACCGATGAAGTGCGGCATCTCGACGCACACCGTCGGCATCACGACGCCGTCGGCCAGCGCCCGCTTGAGCTCGGTCAGCCGACCGGCGAAGTGGAAGTCGCCCTTCCCCCTCAGCTCGATCGCGTCGAACCCGGCCTCCACCGCGAACGCGAACTTCTCCTGCAGGCTGCGGCCGGGCAGAAGCTGCTCCTGGGCGGCGAGCTTCATCGTGACTCCTCGAAGGTGAAGACGAGCTGGAGCACCTCGGACTGGTGCTTGTCGATCAGGTCGAACGCCTCGGCCGCCCTCTCGACCGGCACGAGGTGGGTGACGAGGTCGCCGACCTCGACCTCGCCCCGGTGCACGAGCTCCATGAACGTGCGCTGGAGGCGTTCGACGTCCCAGCGGTGGGCCAGCCAGGAGGCGACGCCGCCGATCTGGGAGGAGACGAGCTGCACCTGGTTGTGGTGGAACTCCTCGCCCAGCCGCAGCCCGATGCCGTCGCCCTGGTAGAAGCCGGCCGCCACGACCCGGCCGCCCTTGCGCACGCTCCTGATGGCCTCCTGCAGGCCCAGGTGGTTGCCGCTGAGCTCGATCGCGGTGTCGGCGCCCTCGATGCGCTTGCGCAGGAACTCGGCGACCGAGCCCGACCGCACGTCGAACGTCTCGGCGGCGCCGAACTTCCTGGCGAGTTCGAGCCGGTCGGGGATGGCGTCGGCGGCCACCACCCGGGCGCCGCTGAGCACCGCCATGCGGGTGGCGAGCAGGCCGATGACGCCCTGGCCGAAGATCGCGACCTGGTCGCCCAGGTGCACGTCGGCGGCGTGGACGGCGTTGAGCGCGATGGCGCCGACCCGGGCGAAGACGCCCGCGACGGGGTCGGCCCCCGGCGGCAGGATGTGGCCGGCCAGCCTCTCGGCGGGGACGACCGCCTCGGCGCGGTGGCCCCAGATGCCCCACACGAGGCTGCCGACGGGCGGCTCGGCGACGTCGGGGGCCGCCTCCACCACCTCGCCGACCTCCTGGTAGCCCCAGCCGGACAGGGGGTAGGCGTGCGTCTGGCCTTCGAGGAAGAGCCGGCGCTCGGTGTCCCACTTACGGGTGAGGTAGGGATTGGTGCCGCGATATGCGGTCAGCTCGGTGCCCGCGGAGACCCCGGAATAAAGGGTCCGCACCCGGACGGAGCCCGGCACGAGTTCGGCGGGCGACTCCAGGCTGACGCTGACACGGCCTGGCTCTTGGAAGGTGATGACGCGCATACCCCACACTTACGCTTTTTGATCAAACAAAAGTCAGAGATTTAGTGTTTGTTTGCACACCATAGTTGCGCTCGAAACACTCGTAAGTCTACGACTTCCGTCGATCGCGGCCGATGGAATCCAGGTTTCCGGGCGGGCGCGTTCTGGAAAGAGACCTTACCGACATGTCACACCCCGTCTGTCCACCTGATCCGGAAGCGCCAGAAGTGCTTGTCCGGGCAGCATCCGGATGACCGAAATGACATCAGACCAGATCGTTTCGAGGCGGGCGTCCGTGATCGGTTCTGGGGAAGATTTGCCGGAACGCCGACCAACCTTTTAACCGACGGCCCTGATGACGTGCGGCGGCGGCACGGCGAGGGTACGGACCGGTCTCGTTCTCTCGCCTACGCCAGGTGCCTGCCCCATTTCTACGGGTAAGTGCGGCATATCCCCAACCAGAGGAGCGTGCCATGCCGAACAGGGTCACCGCCGTCCTCTCCGTCGCACTGCTGACCTCGGCCGCCCTCACGGCCTGCGGCGACGGCGGCGAGCAGCAGTCCGGCGCGAACCAGATCACCGTCTGGACCGAGGAGAACCTCGGCGACCGGATGGCCGTGGAGAACCAGATCATCGCCGAGTTCACCAGGAAGACCGGGATCAAGGTGAAGCTGGTCGGCGTCGGGGAGGACCAGTTCAGCCAGACCGTGACGGCCGCCGCCGCCGCGGACGACCTCCCCGACGTCATCGGCGCGCTGCCGCTGGCCTCCGTCCGCGAGCTGGAGGCCAACGACCTGCTGGACACCGAGACGCCGGGCCGGATCGTGGACGGGCTCGGCAAGGACTCCTTCTCGCCGCGCGCGCTCGAACTGGACTCCTCGGGCGGCAGGCTGCTGGCCGTGCCCAGCGACGGGTGGGCGCAGCTCCTGCTCTACCGCAAGGACCTGTTCGACAAGGCCGGGCTGGCGCCGCCGGACACCTACGAGGCGCTGGAGGCGGCGGCGGCGAAGCTGAACGCGGGTGGGGTGGCGGGCATCACGCTGGCGATCGCGCCCAAGGACTCCTTCACCGCGCAGAGCTTCGAGCACGTGGCGCTGGCGAACGGCTGCCAACTAGTCGACAATTCCGGAAATATCACGCTAGACAGCCCACAGTGCGTGAAAGCCTTCGACTTCTACGCGAAACTGGCGAAGAACTACTCAGTCAAGGGCAAACAGGACGTCGACTCCACCCGGGCCACGTACTTCTCCGGGAAGGCGGCCATGATGATCTGGTCGTCGTTCATCCTCGACGAGCTGGCGGGGCTGCGTAAGGACGCGCTGCCGAGCTGCGCCGAGTGCCGCGGCGACCCCGAGTGGCTGGCGAAGAACACCGGCGTGGTCACGGCGCTGAAGGGCCCCGGCGCGAGCGCGCCCGCCCAGTACGGCGAGATCGTCTCCTGGGCGGTGCTGCGCGGCGCCGCCACCGATCCGGCCGCCAAGTTCGTCACGTACATGATGGACGAGGGCTACGAGCGCTGGATCGGGATGGCGCCCGAGGGCAAGTTCCCCACCCGCAAGGGCTTCGAGGACAAGTGGAAGAAGCTGCCCGCGGGCGTGGACACCAAGAAGCCGCTGTCGGAGGTCTACCCGGCCGACGTGCTCGACGCGCTGCGCCGCAGCCCCGACACCTTCGCCCGCTGGGGCATCCCGCAGGGCCAGGGCAAGCTGGTCGGCGCCACGATGGGCGAGCTGCCCGTCCCCAAGGCCCTGAGCCAGGTGGCCGACGGCTCGCTGACCCCGCAGGCCGCCGCCGCCCAGGCCAAGAAGGACGTGGAGACCATCAAGCGCGGGATCCGGCAATGAGCGCACCCCGCACCCTGCGGCAGCGGGAAGGGCGGGCCGGGCTGGCGTTGATCTCGCCCACGCTGGTCATCACGCTGGTCGTGGTGGTGCTGCCGCTGCTGTGGGCGATCATGCTGGCCTTCCAGGACGTGCGGCTGATCAACATCCGCCGGGCCGGCGTCTTCGGGCACTACACGCTGGAGAACTTCACGTACGTGATCTCCGAGCCGGGCTTCTGGGCGTCGCTGCTCAACACCCTGGTCTACACGGTGGCCGGCACGGCGTTGTCGATCGCGATCGGCCTGGTGACCGCGCTCGCCCTGCGCGACAGGTTCCCCGGCCGCACCTTGGTCAGGGCCTCGATCCTGATCCCGTACGTGGCGCCGGTGGTGGCCGTGGCCTTCCTGTGGGAGACCATGCTGAACCCCCAGTACGGCATCGTGAACACCTGGCTGAAGGAGCCGATCGCCTTCCTCACCCAGGCCCAGGGCGACCTCCTGGGGCTGAAGGTGCCGGTCGCGCTGTTCACCGTGATCGCGTTCGAGGCGTGGCGGTACTTCCCGTTCGCGTTCCTGTTCATCCTGGCCCGGCTGCAGGCGCTGCCGGCCGAGCTGGAGGAGGCCGCGGTGGTGGACGGCGCCACCCCCACCCAGCGCTTCCGGCACGTGATCATGCCGCAGCTCTGGCGCATCGTGGCGCTGCTGGCGGTGCTGCGGTTCGTGTTCACCTTCACCAAGTTCGACGACGTCTACCTGCTGACCGGCGGCGGCGCCGGCACCGAGGTGGTCAGCGTGCGCGTCTACAACTTCCTGACCGCCCGTGACGACATCGGCGCCTCGGCCGCGCAGGCGATCGTGCTGGCCGTCGTCCTCGTCGTCCTGCTGGCCGTGTATCTGCGCTTCTTCTCGGGAGGCGATCGTGAGCAGGGATAGGTTCGAGCGCGCGCTGTTCGCGGCGCTCCGGCCCGTGGTCATCGTCTTCCTCTTCGCCGTCACCGGGCTGCCGTTCCTGTACATGGTGACGCTGTCCGTACGGGACATCCAGGAGCTCATCCTGGAGCCCGGCTCGGTGTGGCCGCGGCACTTCACCCTGGACACGTACGTGAACGTGCTGACCACGCAGGGGTTCCTCACGTTCATCAGGAACAGCGCGGTCGTCGCGGTCGCCTCGGTGGCCGCCACGCTGCTGATCTCGATCCCGGGCGCCTACGCCGTCGCGCGGCTGCGCTTCTTCGGCCGGCGGCAGGTGCACTTCCTGTTCCTCGCCGTCTACCTGTTCCCGGCGATCGTGCTGGCCATCCCCCTGTTCGTGCTGTTCACCATGCTGGGCCTCAGGGGATCTCTGGTCGGACTGATCCTGGTTTATATCGCGCAGACCGTGCCCGTCACGGTATACATGCTGCGCAACTACTTCGAGACCGTGCCGCAGAGCGTGGAGGAGGCGGCCGCGATCGACGGCTGCTCGCGGCTGTCGACCATCTGGCGGGTGGTGCTGCCACTGTCCAAGCCCGCGCTCATGGCAACCGGCCTCTACGCGTTCATGATCGCGTGGAACGAGTTCCTGTTCGCCCTGCTGTTCCTCGTGGAGCGGCGGGAGAGCTGGACGGTCTCCCTGGGGCTCTCGCAGCTGGCGGGGAGCATAGAGATCCCCACGACGGTGCTGATGGCAGGATCCGTGGTGCTGACGCTGCCCATCGTGATCGTGTTCTTCGCCAGCGAACGGCTGCTGACGGAGGGCCTCACGGCAGGAGCGGAGAAGGGATAGACATGCTGACGGCAGGGCAGGTCCTCCAGCTCATCCGCGATGGCTCCTGCCGTACCCGCAAGGACCTGATCGAGTTCACCGGCCTGTCCCGGTCGACCGTCACCGACCGGGTCGACCGGCTCATCGCCGCCGGCTACCTGCACGAGTCCGGCGTCGGCGCCTCGGGCGGCGGCCGGCCGCCCTCGGTGCTCGACGTCGACGCCGCCAGGCGGCTGATCCTCGTGGCCGACCTGGGCGCCACTCACGCCAGGGTGGCGCTCACCGACCTCGCCGCCCGTCCGATGGCCGAGGAACGCGCCGAGATGCGCATCGACCGCGGGCCCGAGCCCGTGCTGACGTGGGTGCGCGAGGCGTTCCAGCGCCTGCTGGACAGGACCGGGCGGCCGGCGGGCGACGTGTGCGGCATCGGGCTCGACCTGCCCGGCTCGGTCGACCACACCGACGGGCGGGTGATCAGGTCGTTCCTGATGCCGGGCTGGGACGACCACCCGATCAGGGAGGCCGTCGGGCGCACGTACGACGTGCCCATCCTGGTGGAGAACGACGCCAACGCGATGGCCCTCGGCGAGTGGTGGTCGTCCTGGCGGGAGACCGACTCGCTGGTCCTGGTCAAGGTGTCCACCGGCATCGGCACCGGCATCGTCCTCGACGGGCAGATCTACCGGGGCGTCGAGGAGGCCGCGGGCAACATCGGGCACGTCCGCATCCGGGAGACCGACGACCGGGTGTGCACCTGCGGCTCCCGCGGCTGCGTGGCCTCCCTGGCCAGCGGGCACGCGCTCGCGGCCGACCTCGGCCGGGAGACCAGCCGCGACGTCGTGCGCCTGGTGCAGGCCGGCGACCCGGCGGCGATCGCGCGCGTCCAGGAGGCGGGCCGCACGCTGGGCGTGGTGCTGGCCACCGCGGTCAGCCTGCTCAACCCCGGCGTGCTGGTGCTGGCCGGGGACATGGCCCGGACGCAGGAGCACTACCTGACCGGGATCAGGGAGATCGTCTACCGGCGCAGCCTGCCGTACACGACGCGCAACCTGGAGATCGTCACCAGCAGGCTCGGCGACCGGGCCGGGATCGTGGGCATGGCGGTGATCGTGATGGAGCACGTGCTCTCCCCCGCGGCCGTGGACGGCGCGCTGGCCGCCGTCGGCTGATCAGGCCAGCGCGCGTGGCAGGGCGGTGGCGGCCTCGGTGAGCGAGGGTCCGTACCAGGTCAGCAGGCGGCCGCTGACCAGCGCGCAGGCCAGGCCGGGGAACGCCTCGGGGCCGTCGTCCGCGCTGAAGGCGTACGGCTCGTCGGGCAGCACGACCAGGTCGGGGCGGTTGCCGGTCAGATCGGGCAGGGGGATCTTCGGGTAGCGGTCGGGGTGGGCGGCGTACAGGTTGTCCACGCCGAGGTGCCGCAGCACGTCGCCGGTGAAGGTGTCGCGGCCCACGACCATCCAGGGGCGGCGCCAGATCGGGACGATCGCGGTGCGGCGCGGGCCGGGCGCGGGGGCTCCCCACGCCTGGCGGGCGGCCGTCAGCCAGGCCGGGCGGTCGGTACGGCAGGCGTGCGCGAACATGCGCTCCAGCGAGGCGAACGCCTGCTCCAGCGTCTCGATCCTGGTCACCCACACCGCCACGCCCGCCTCGCGCAGGGCCTCGACGTCGGGCGCGCGGTTCTCCTCGGCGTTGGCCAGGACGACGTCCGGGCGCAGGCGCAGGACGGCGTCGAGGTCGGGGTTCTTGGTGCCCCTGACCCGGGCCACGTCCAGATCGGCCGGATGCGTGCACCAGTCCGTCGCGCCGACCAGCGCCTCAGGGACGGTCGCCGCCACGGACTCGGTCAGCGACGGCACCAGCGACACGATCCGCCGGACGGTCTGGGGTACCTCCACAGGGATCCCTGTGTCATCGTGGACCACGGCACCACCTTAGGTTGCGTTTTCCGGAAATATGCGTAGCACCACTCTTATGTCGGTATAGATCCGTAGAATCCCGGTAAAGATCGTTAAAACTCTGTGATCGGGGGCTCGACGGTTGGAGCACGAGGCATCGGATTTCGATCCGAACACGCCGAACGTGGCACGGCTCTACGACTACTACCTCGGCGGCAAGGATCACTTCCCGGTCGACCGAGAGGCGGCCGAGCGCATCCTCACGGTGGCGCCCGAGGTACGGGCGGCGGCGCGGGCCAACCGCGCCTTCCTCGGCCGCGCCGTACGCCACCTCGCCGAGTCCGGGATCAGGCAGTTCCTCGACATCGGCACGGGGCTGCCGACCCAGGGGAACGTGCACGAGGTGGCCGCCAAGGTCGCCCCGGGCTCCCGCGTCGTCTACGTCGACCGTGACCCCGTGGTGCTGGTGCACGCCAGGGCGCTGCTCACCGGCCACGGCGAGGAAACCACGGTGGTCGAGGGCGACCTGCGCAACCCGGGCGACATCCTGCGCGACCCCGAGGTGCTGCGGACCATCGACTTCAGCCGGCCGGTCGCCGTGCTGCTGGTGGCGATCATGCACTTCATCGAGGAGTCCGACGATCCCGAGGGCATTCTCAAGACCCTGCGTGAGGTCATGGCGCCGGGTAGTTACCTGGTCATGTCCCACGGCACCAGCGACGCCCGTCCCGACGCGGTCAGCACGGGCACCGAGGTCTACCGCAACGCCACCGCGCGGCTGGCGCTGCGCAGCCGGGCCAGGATCAGGGAGCTGTTCGAGGGGTTCGAGCTGGTGGAGCCCGGTCTGGTGTGGCTGCCCGAGTGGCATCCCGACCAGGCGGACACGATCGACTTCATGGACCGCCCCGAGTCGTCGCTCATCGTCTGCGGCGTGGCCAGGAAGCTCTAGGACGCACCCATGGACCTCGGCCTCGCCGTCCCGCAGTACGGCAGGTTCGCCGCGCTGAGCAGCGTGACGCGGGTGGCCCGCGAGGCCGAGGCGATGGGGTTCGCCGGCCTGTGGGCGGGCGACCGGCTGCTGACGCCGCTGCGGCCCAAGGATCGCTATCCCGGGGGCGACGGCAGCGTGCCGGAGGCCCATCGGGTGTTCCTCGACCCGTTCGCGGTGCTGGCGGTGGCCGCGTCCGTGACCTCCTCGGCACGGCTGGGCACCAGCGCGCTCAACGCCTGCTGGTACCCCCCGCCGGTGCTGGCCCGCTCGCTCACCACGATCGACCACCTGAGCGGCGGCCGGCTGGCGGCGGGCCTCGGCCTCGGCTGGTCCTCCGACGAGTACGCCGCCGTGGGCGTGCCCTGGAAGGGCCGGGCCGAACGCTACGAGGCCACCCTCGACGCACTGGAGGCGATCTGGGGCGCGGACCCCGTGACGTTCGAGCACGAGCTGTGGACGATCGCGCCCAGTCACGTCGACCCCAAGCCGGCCCGCCGCCCGCCGCTGCTGCTGGCCGGGTTCGCCCCGGACGCGCTGCGCAGGATCGGGCGCAGGGGCGACGGCTGGCTGACGGCCGCGCTGCCCCTCCCCGTGCTCCTGTCGATGTGGGAGACGGTCGGGGAAAGCGCCGAGCGGGCCGGACGCGACCCCGATGCCCTGCGCATGATCCTGCGCTCCAACCCGCTGATCACCCGCGACGGCACCCCGCCGCGGAGCGGCACGGTCGCCGAGATCGCGGCGTACCTGTCGCAGGCGGCGGAGGCCGGGGTCCACGAGGTCATCCTGGACCTCCAGCACACCGCCGACGACGACGACCATTTGCTGGAGCTGGCCGCCGAGTTCCGTGAGCGCCTCGGCGCCGCTTGAGCGCGGGTTACTTGAGCGCGGACAGCGCGCCCTCGTAGTCGGGCTCCTGGGTGATCTCGGGCACCAGCTCGGAGTAGACCACGTTGTCGTCGGCGTCGAGCACGACGACCGCGCGCGCGGCCAGGCCGGCCAGCGGGCCCGACTCCTGGGCCACGCCGTAGTCGGCGAGGAACTCACGCCCGCGCATGAGCGACAGCATGGTCACCTTGTCCAGGCCCTCGGCGCCGCAGAACCGGTTCTGGGCGAAGGGCAGGTCGGCCGAGACGCAGAGCACGACCGCGTCGGGGTGCTCGGACGCGACCTGGTTGAAGCGGCGCACGGAGGCCGCGCAGACGCCGGTGTCGACGCTCGGGAAGATGTTGAGCACCTTGGTCTTGCCGGCGAAGTCGGCCAGCGTGCGGTCGGACAGGTCGGTGCCGACCAGCTTGAAGGCGGGCGCGGCGTCGCCGGGCTTCGGGAAGGCGCCGCCCACGGTGATCGGGTTGCCCTTGAAAGTGACGTCGGACATGAAAGCCTCCTGATAGCGATGTTCCCCGACCAGCGATCCTAGCGGCGCGATCTGCCCCACGCCGTAGCGGCTCGGGGCGGCACGGGAGCGACCCGCAAGCGGCGCACGGGCGGCACGGCGACGGCCCGGGGACGGCCCGGGGACGGCAGCCGCCGCCCGCCGGGCCGTCGTCCGTCGCCGTGCCTAGACGTTGCGCCGGTACTGGCCGCCCGCCTCGAACAGGGCCTCGGTGATCTGGCCGAGCGAGCAGACCCGCGCCGCGTCCATCAGCACCGCGAACGCGTTGCCGTCGGACATCGCGACCTCACGCAGCCGGGACAGCTCCGCGGGCGCCTGCGGCCGGTTGCGCTCGTGGAAGTCGCGCAGGCGGTCGAGCTGCGACTGCTTCTCCTCCTCGGTGCCCCTGGCCAGCTCCAGCTTGTGCGGGTCGGACTGCTCGGCGCCGGGGTTGCGGAAGGTGTTGACGCCGATGATCGGCAGGGAGCCGTCGTGCTTGCGCATCTCGTACAGCATCGACTCGTCCTGGATCTTGCCGCGCTGGTAGCCGGTCTCCATCGCGCCGAGCACGCCGCCCCGGTCAGACAGCCGCTCGAACTCGGCCAGCACGGCCTCCTCGACCAGGTCGGTCAGCTCGTCGATGATGAACGAGCCCTGCAGCGGGTTCTCGTTCCTGGCCAGGCCCCACTCGCGGTTGATGATGAGCTGGATCGCCATCGCCCGGCGCACCGAGTCGGCCGACGGGGTGGTGACGGCCTCGTCGAAGGCGTTGGTGTGCAGGCTGTTGCAGTTGTCGTAGATGGCGATCAGGGCCTGCAGGGTGGTGCGGATGTCGTTGAAGGACATCTCCTGGGCGTGCAGCGACCGGCCCGAGGTCTGGATGTGGTACTTGAGCTTCTGGGAGCGCTCGGCCGCGCCGTAACGCTCGCGCATGGCCACCGCCCAGATCCGGCGCGCCACCCGGCCGAGCACGCTGTACTCGGGGTCCATGCCGTTGGAGAAGAAGAACGACAGGTTCGGCGCGAAGTCGTCGATCCGCATCCCCCTGGCCAGGTACGCCTCCACGTAGGTGAACCCGTTGGCCAGCGTGAACGCGAGCTGGCTGATCGGGTTGGCCCCCGCCTCGGCGATGTGGTAGCCGGAGATGGAGACCGAGTAGAAGTTCCTGACCCCGTTCTGGATGAACCACTCCTGGATGTCGGCCATCATCCGCAACGAGAACTCGGTGGAGAAGATGCAGGTGTTCTGCCCCTGGTCCTCCTTCAGGATGTCGGCCTGGACCGTGCCCCTGACCGTGGCCAGCGTACGGGCGCGCAGGTCGCGGGCCTCCTGCTCGTCGGGTTCGCGGCCCTGCTCGCCGCGGAAGCGGTCGAGGGCCTGGTCGAGCGCGGCGTTGAGGAAGAAGGCCAGGATCGTGGGCGCCGGGCCGTTGATCGTCATGGACACCGACGTGTTGGGCGCGGCCAGGTCGAACCCGTCGTAGAGCACCTTCATGTCGTCGAGCGTGGCGATGGACACGCCCGAGGTGCCGACCTTTCCGTAGATGTCGGGGCGCAGGTCGGGGTCGTGGCCGTACAGGGTGACCGAGTCGAAGGCGGTGGACAGCCGGGTGGCGGGCTGGCCCTCCGACAGCAGCTTGAAGCGCCGGTTGGTCCGGAACGGGTCGCCCTCGCCGGCGAACATCCTGGTCGGGTCCTCGTCGTCCCGCTTGAACGGGAACACCCCGGCGGTGAACGGGAACGACCCGGGCAGGTTCTCCGAGCGCAGGAAGCGCAGCAGGTCGCCGTGGTCGCTGAAGCGCGGCAGGGCCACGCGCGGGATGCGGTTGCCGGACAGCGTCTCGCGCCAGAGCGGGGTGTGGATCTCCCGGTCGCGGATCTTCACGACCAGCTCGTCGCTGCGGTACGCCTCCTTGACCGCGGGCCAGCCGTCGAGCAGGCGGCGGCTCTCCTCGCTCAGCTCCCCCTCGGCCTGCTCGGCGAGCCCGGCCAGCCGGTCGTCCGCGCCGCCCAGGAGCTCCTGTACGGCGGCGAGCTGCTGACGGCGGCGCGCGACCTCCGCCTGGGCCAGCGTCTCGGCGTGGTAGGTCCGGACGGAGTCGGCGATGTCGGACAGGTAGCGGACCCGGACGGGCGGGACGATCGCCGCGGCCGCCTTGGAGGTGCGCTCGGTCACGACGGGCAGCAGCCCCGGCCCGACGTCCTCCAGCAGCAGGCCCTTGAGGTGCTGGTAGAGGGCGGTGACGCCGGCGTCGTTGTAGCGGGCGGCGATCGTGCCGAAGACCGGCATGTCCTCGGGCGACTGGCCGAACGCCTCCCGGTTGCGCACGAGCTGGCGGCGTACGTCGCGCAGGGCGTCCTCGGCGCCGCGGCGCTCGTACTTGTTGATGACGACGGCCTCGGCGAAGTCGAGCATGTCGATCTTCTCCAGCTGGGAGGCGGCGCCGAACTCGGGGGTCATGACGTAGATGGGCACGTCGACGTGCGGGACGATGCCGGCGTCGCCCTGGCCGATGCCGGGGGTCTCCACGATCACCAGGTCGTAGCCGGCCGCGCGGCACGCGGTGACCACGTCGTCGAGGCAGGCCGGGACCTCGTTGGCGGCCCCGCGGGTGGCCAGCGAGCGGAAGTAGGTCTGGGGGCCCAGGCTGTTCATCCTGATGCGGTCGCCGAGCAGCGCGCCGCCGCCGCGCCGGCGGGTGGGGTCGATGGCGAGGATGGCGATGCGAAGCTTGTCGTCGTTGTCCACCCGGAACCGGCGGACCAGCTCGTCGGTGAGCGAGGACTTGCCCGAACCGCCCGTGCCGGTGATGCCGAGCACCCGCGCCGGACGCTCCTGGACGGCGACCGCCGCCTTCAGCCCCTCGGCCAGCTCCGCGGGGGCGCGACCGGACTCCATGAAGGTGATCGCGCGGGCCAGCGCCGCCTGGTCGCCCGAGAGCACGGCCTCCACCGACGGCGGGTCGCCGAGCTCGTGGTCGCACTCCTCGATCAGCTTGTTGATCATGCCGGGCAGGCCGTACCGCTGGCCGTCCTCGGGCGAGAAGATGCGCGTGACGCCCCGCTCGTGCAGCAGCTCGATCTCCTCGGGGACGATCACGCCGCCACCGCCGCCGTACACCTTGACGTGGCCCGCGCCGCGCTCGCGCAGCAGCTCGACCAGGTACGTGAAGAACTCGACGTGGCCGCCCTGGTAGGAGCTGATGGCCACGCCCTGGACGTCCTCCTGGACGGCGGCCGTGACGATCTCGTCCACGGACCGGTTGTGGCCGAGATGGATCACCTCGGCCCCCTGCGTCTGGAGGATGCGCCGCATGATGTTGATCGCCGCGTCGTGGCCGTCGAACAGCGCCGCGGCGGTCACGAAACGGACAGGGTACGCCGGAACATGCACGCCTGATCACTCCTTTGTGGGGGGCCCTCTTGCGAAGATACTAGGACGTCCAACTATTTCGATAGTAGGACGTCCTCGTGGCTCCTTCCGGTCTGGGTAAGGACTGCCCCAGGGGGTGACGCCGATGCGCGCGTTGACGTTCGAGCCGGGCCGACAGGGGACGCTCGAGGTGGAAGAGGTGCCCGAGCCGGAGCCGGGGCCCGGGGAACTGCTCGTGCAGGGGCTGGCCCTGGGGGTCTGCGGGACCGACAGGGAGCTGGCGGCGGCCGAGTACGGCTGGGCGCCGCCCGGCAGGAGCCGCATGGTCATCGGCCACGAGTCGCTCGGCCGGGTGGTCCAGGTGCCCGACGGGTCCGCCTTCTCCCCCGGCGACCTGGTCGTGGGCGTGGTGCGCCGGCCCGACCCCGAGCCGTGCGGGGCCTGCGCGCGGGGCGAGTTCGACATGTGCCGCAACGGCCGCTACACCGAGCGCGGCATCAAGGAGATCGACGGCTACGCCAGCGAGCGGTGGGCGGTCAAGGCCGGGTACGCCGTACGCCTGGACCCGTCGCTGGAGAGCGTGGGCATGCTCGTCGAGCCGACGTCCGTGGTGGCCAAGGCGTGGGAGCACATCGAGCGCATCGGCTCGCGCGCCTGGTTCGAGCCGCGCACGGTGCTGGTGACCGGCGCGGGACCGATCGGGCTGCTGGCGGCGCTGCTGGGCCGGCAGCGCGGGCTGGAGGTGCACGTCCTGGACCGGACGGCGGGCGGGGCCAAGCCCGCGCTGGTGGCCGACCTGGGGGCGACGTACCACGTGGGTGACAGCCTGGACGCCTTCGCCGACGCCAAACCGGACATCATCATCGAGGGCACCGGGGTTGGGCAGCTCGTCATGGAGGCGCTGACCTGCACGTCCGCGGCCGGGATCGTCTGCCTGGCCGGGCTCGGGGCGGGCGGGCGCACCCACCGGCTGGACGTCAGCGAGATCAACCGGGACATCGTCCTGGAGAACGACGCGGTCTTCGGCACCGTCAACGCCAACCTCCGCCACTTCCGGGACGCCGCGACCGCCCTCGCCCAGGCGGACCGGAGCTGGCTCGAACGCCTGATCACCCGCCGCGTCCCCCTCACCCGGGCGAAGGACGCCTTCGTCCACGAGCCCGGCGACGTCAAGGTGGTCCTCGACCTCACCTCGTGACCCCCGGCCTCAGCTCTTGGGGGTGTAGGGCTTGCGGCGGTTGGCGGGAACGTGGCCCGCGGCCGGTCGTCCCGCGCCCGTCCGGCCGTCGCGCGGGGCGGGCACCTCGGGCGCCGTCGCCCGGACGGCGCGGGGCCGGAGCGCGGCGGGGGCGGTCGGGGCGGCGGGAGCGCCGGGGGCGGTGCCCACGCGGATCCCGGCGGCCTCGCGCGGCGGCGGGGCGGGGGTGAGCACGGTCACGCGGGGCGCCCAGCTCTCATCGGCCTCCGTACGCCCGGCGCCGCGGCCCTCTGGCGCGTTCCAGAACCGCAGCCAGCCGAAGCGACGGTGGACGCCACGACGGCGGCCGGTCACGCGTAAGGAGAGCACGACGGTCACCAGCACCATCGCGACCAGCAACGCGGGCGGCGTGCCCAGGACGTCGAGGGGCGAGGACCGGCCCACGTCCGTGCGCGGCGCGGGCACGAACGGCCGCTCGGTCGAACGGATCTCGGCCGCCTGGTCGGCCGTGGCCTTGACCACCCGGGGAAGGCCGTAGCCGACGACCTTGTCGGTGTCCCTGACCTTGCGCTTGAGCCAGACGCGGTCGACGTTGGCCTCGATGGTGTGGATCTTCTTGCCCTCGACCCGTTCCACGATCCCGACGTGGTCGACGCCCTTGTAGCTCTTCCCGCCGCCCCAGTCGAAGAACACCAGCGCGCCGGGCTCGGGCCGCTGGGCCCACGCCTTCTGCTTGATGAACCAGGCGGCGTGGGAGGGCGTCCAGGCGAACTGCCCGACGTACGGGCCGAGGCCGGTCTTGTCGGCCGCCCAGGCGATGAACATGTCGCACCAGGGCGCGTCGCGGTATTGGGTGTCCTGGACGCGATCCGCGTACCACTGGCCGAATTTGGTGGTCTGGCCGCTCTTCTCCTTGTAACCGAGTTCCTGCCGTACCTGCTTCAGCAGCGCGTCCGCGATCGGGTCCAGGGTGACTCCTCCCCGAAAAACCGACAAATCACGATGGACTGTAGTAGCGCCATCGCGAAATTGCTCGAATCATTCAGAAAGTGTCTATTTATGGGCCCAAATTTCGGCATTGGGGCGCATGTGACTGCTGAGACGGGTGGTGTGCCGCCCGTCAGGTCCCGGCACCCACGCGGTAGACGCTCACCTCGCCCGCGCCCGGCGCCACCACGTCGGCCACGATCACGGTGACGTTGTCGGGCGAGCCGCCCTCGTTCGCCAGGTCGATGAGCCGCTGGACGGCCGCCGCCGGGTCTGCCACCGTGGTCAGCACCTCGTGCAGGACCTCGGGCCCGAGCACGGTGGTGAGCCCGTCGGAGCAGAGGAGGTAACGATCGTCAGGCTCGGCCTCGCGCAGCGCCATGTCCGGTTCGGCCCGGCCCTCGCTGCCCAGGACGCGCAGCACCATGGAACGCCGGGGGTGCACGGCGGCTTGATCCTCCGTTATCCGCCCTTCGTCCACCATCGACTGCACAAGTGTGTGATCCTTGGTCATCTGATAGAGCGCACCATCACGAAGCAGGTATCCGCGGGAGTCACCGAGATGAGCAAGGGCGAACCGGTAGCCGTCCCACAGCATGGCGGTCACCGTGGTCCCCATCCCCCGGCGGGCGGGGTCGATGTCGGCCAGTTCGACCAGCCTGCGGGCCGCCTCGTGCACGGCGCCCTCCAGGGCCGCCTCCAGGTCCGAGCCCGTCTCGGGAAGCGTGGCATCCAGCTCGCGCATGACGGCGATCGCCGCCGAGCTCGCCAGCTCGCCGGCCGCGTGCCCGCCCATTCCGTCGGCAACCACGAGCAACCGGCCACTCGCATAGCCGGAATCCTCGTTCTGCTCCCTGCGGCGGCCCACGTCTGATCCGGCGGCATAGCGGATGTTGTGCTTCATACCCAGCAGTAAATCATTGGTTGAAAGACTTCACAAGCAGATGCGCTGAAGACTCTTGTGAACTACTGTGGCCTCATGAGCCACGACCCGACCGTGAACGCCGGGGACATCGCCCGGCTCGCCGGTGTCGGGCGTGCCGCGGTGAGCAACTGGCGCCGCCGCCACGACGACTTCCCCCAGCCGATCGGCGGAACCGCGAACCAGCCGCTGTTCTCGCTGCGGCAGGTCGAGTCCTGGCTGCGCCGCTATGGGAAGTCCTACCAGGTCTCGCTGGGAGATCGGGTGTGGCAACGCCTGAAAGCCGCCGGCGATCTGCGACTGGGCCGGTTGGTCGCCCAGGCCGGAACGTTGCTGACCAGCGGTGAGAGCGAGCTGGAGCCCGAGCTGGCCGGGCTCGTGTCGGAGCTCGCCGAGCGGCACGGCGCGCTGACGGCCTACGAGTTCCTCTGCGAGCGCTACCTGGAGGCCCACTCCCGCCAGCTCTCGGTCACCCGCCACGACGTGGCCGAGCTGATGCTGCGGCTCGTCCGCGCCGACGGCGCCACCGTCCTCGACCCGGCCTGCGGGGTCGGCACCCTGCTCCTGCCGCCGCCCGGCGCGGCGGAACGGTCCGAAGCCGTCCCCGGCGACCCCGCGCCCGCCGAGGGCGACGACCCGCCGCCCGGCCGGGGCCGGCCCGCCCGGGTGCTCGGGCAGGAGCTCAGCGAGACCTCGGCCGCCATCACCGCCGCCCGCCTGCGGCTGCGCGGCATCCAGGCCGACATCGTGGCCGGCGACTCCATGCGGCTCGACGGCTTCCCCGAGGTCAAGGCCGACGCCGTGGTGTGCGATCCGCCGTTCAACGAGCGGGCCTGGGGTTACGAGGAGCTGACCGGCGACCCGCGCTGGGAGCACGGCCTGCCGCCGCGCGGCGAGCCCGAGCTGGCCTGGGTCCAGCACTGCCTCACCCACGTCCGGCCCGGCGGCCTGGTCGCCGTGCTCATGCCGCCGGCCGCCGCGAGCCGCAAGGCGGGCCGCCGGATCAGGGCCAACCTGCTGCGCGCCGGAGCGCTGCGCGCGGTGGTGGCGCTGCCGGGCTCCGACCTGTGGCTGCTGCGCAGGCCGAGGGCGGGCGAGCGGCCGCCGTCCGAGGTGCTCATCCTCGACGCGACGGCCGACCTGTCGCCGGTCGAGCCCGCCTGGCTGGCCTACCTCGACGACCGCTCCGACCAGACCGTGCGCATCATCGACCTGCTGGCCGACGAGGTCGACATGACCCCGGCCCGCCACCAGCGCCGCGACGACGTGGGCCGGGCCTTCGCGCAGGCCCGCGACCGTTTCCTGGCCGCCGCGGCCGTCCCGCCCGACCTGAAGGTGCTCGACCAGCCGCTCGACCAGCCGTCCACGACGCTGGGCGACCTGATCAAGGAGGGCCTGGTGAGCACGTCCCAGGCGCCGCCCAAGATGGCCGCCGACGGGGGTGACGTGGCCGTGCTCACGGCCGACGACGTGCTGCGCGGCGGCGCGCCCTCCGGCCTGACCACCATGCAGCCCGGCCTGATTGTGATCCGTCCGGGCGACGTGGTGGCCTCCTACTCCGGGGTGCGGGTGATCGCCGACGGCGGCGCGGTGCTCGGCCCCCACCTGACCCTCTACCGGGTCGACGCCCGCCGGCTCGACCCCGACTTCCTGGCCGGCTTCCTGCGGGCCGCGGGCGGCCGGGTGACCACCGGGTCCAGCAGGTTCGACGTGCGCCGCACCCGCGTGCCGCGGTTGTCGCTGAAGGAGCAGAAGGCGTACGGGGAGGCGTTCAGGCAACTGGCCGTGCTGGAGGACGCGCTGCGCGAGACCTCGACGCTCGGCCGTACGCTGATCAGGCTCGGCCTCGACGGGCTGGCCGACGGCCATCTGCACCCGCAGTCCTGACGGTGTAGTTTTTCCCGAAAGGCTGCGTGGAGGGGCGAATGGTCATCGGCGACCGCTATGAGCTCGACGACCTCCCCCTCGGGCAGGGCGGGATGGGCGCGGTCTACGCGGGCCACGACCGCCACCTCGACCGCAGGGTGGCGGTGAAGCTGCTCAGGCTGCCCAGCGGCCCCGACCACGAGCTGGAACGCCGGTTCATCCGCGAGGCGCGCATCCTGGCCAGGCTGGAGCATCCGGGCGCGCCCGTGCTCTACGACTTCGGCACCCACGAGCAGCGGCTCTACCAGGTGATGCAGTTCATCGAGGGCGTCACCGTGGCCGACGTGGTCAGCGAGCACGGCCCGCTGCCGGTGCCTTGGGCGGCGGCCATCGCGGCCCAGGCGTGCGCGGTGTTGTCGGCGGCCCACGCCCTGGCGATCTGCCACCGCGACCTCAAGCCGACCAACCTCATGCTCTGCCCGGACGGCAGCGTCAAGGTGCTCGACTTCGGGCTCGCGCTGCTCCGGGACGCCGACGTCACCACGTTCACCCGGATCGGCCAGATCCTCGGCACGCCGGCGTACATGGCCCCCGAGCAGATCCAGCACGGCGTGGCCGAGCCGCGCAGCGACCTGTACTCGCTCGGCTGCGTCCTGCACGAGATGCTGACCGGGCGGCAGCTCTTCACCGGGCCGACCGACTATGTGGTGTTCGAGCAGCAGGTCAAGGAGCGTCCGCCGGCCATCCCCGGCCTTCCCGACAAGCTGGGCGCGCTCCTGGCCGGGCTGCTGGAGAAGCAGCCGGAGAACCGTCCGGCCGACGCCGACGAGCTGTACGAGCGGCTGGCCCCCTTCGCCGTCGAGCTGCCGATGCTCCCCGGCTTCCTGGCCGAGGCGCCGAGCCCCGGCCGCATGTACGCCCGCATGGTGGGCCGCGTGCTCAGCCCCCGGTCGTAGGGCCCCGGAACCCGGCGAAGGCGGCGATCAGGGCGTCCCCGAGACGGTCGCGCCAGCAGTAGCGGTCGTGACCGCCCGCGAACTCCCGATAGTCCGCCGCCGCGCCGAGCACGGCTCGCAGCCGCTCGGTCGGGCCGTGCATGTCGTCGTCCTCCAGGCTGCCGAGCTGGAGGTGGACGCGCGGCACCGGGCCCCTGGCCAGCTCGCCCGTCAGCCATTCGGGCTCGGGCCCGTCCGGCCACCAGAACGAGCCCGACTGCGACACCGCCGCGGCGAACCTGCCGGGATGCCGGTGGGCGGCGTAGACGGCGGTGAGCCCGCCGAGGCTCTGACCGGCGATCACGGTGAAGCCGTCGTGGGGCAGGGCGTCCACGAAGCCGGGGTCGCAGGTGAGCCGGGCCGTGCGGTCGGGGCCCGACTCGACCAGCCAGGCCCGGACCGGCGGGATGCGGCCGGCCGCGATGAGGTTGTCGAGGACGACGGGCAGGTCCTCGGTCCATTCCTCGCCGTCGAGCGCGACCAACGAGCCGACCGGCGGGCGCGCGGGCTCGTACCGGAACCCGGCGGGCTCGCGGACCAGCTCGTGGCGGCGCCGGCCGGGGACCAGCCACGGTGACGACGGGGTCGTCTCGGCGATCGAGAAGCCGCGCCACAGGCGGGGGTTGAGCGGGTCGGCGACCTGCGCGCCGTCCACCTGGAGGTGGTAGGAGGCGCGCCAGCCGCGCCGCACGCGGAAGGTGCGGCTCCACAGGCCCGGACCGCGCTCCAGCAGGGCGTCGGCGCCGTCGGGACGCAGTCGGCCGGCCAGGACGCGCACCTCGCGGGCGGGGCCGCGCCACAGGAACGTGACCGCGTCGTGCTCGTCGTCGAGCCGGCTGACGACGGGCGTGACGGTCGTGCCCGGACGCGGAACCGGCAGGGTCTCGGGCGGAAGGTCGCTCGTCAAGGGCGGGCTGCTCCTCGGTCCGGTCGGAGACGTTGCAGCACCCTACCCCACCCACCCCCCGGGCCGCCCTGAACGCGCTCTCTTGGTAACGCCGATCGTTATGCGGACCCCGTTGACAGGGCGGCGTAGGGGCCGCGAATCTGGCGAGAGAGCGCTCTCTCACATTCCCCGTTCTACCCAGGAGGGTTTCCATGACCCCTCGTGTCCGGCGGCTCGCCCTGCCCGTGCTCACCGCGTCCCTGCTCGCGCTGGCGACGGCCTGCGGTGGCGGCGGCGGAAGCCCCACCACCGAGGCGAGCGCCAAGCCCGGCGAGAAGATCAAGCTGTCCATCGGCCTCTTCGGCGACTTCGGCTTCAAACCGCTCTACGAGGAATACAAGAAGACCCACCCGAACATCGAGATCACGGAGGCCGTCACCCAGTTCAACGACCACCACAACAACCTGGTCAAGCGCCTGGCCACGAACGCCGGCGCGGGTGACGTCGAGGCCGTCGAGGTGGGCTACGTCAGCACGTTCACCTCCCAGCCCGGCAAGTTCGTCGACCTCAAGCAGTACGGGCTGGACAAGCGCCAGGGCGACTACCTCGACTGGAAGTGGCAGCAGGGCCTCAGCAAGGACGGCCGGCAGCTCCTCGGCCTCGGCACCGACGTCGGCGGCCTGGCCATGTGCTACCGCAAGGACCTGTTCAAGAAGGCCGGGCTGCCGAGCGACCGGACCGAGGTGAGCGCTCTCTGGCCGACCTGGGAGCAGTACATCGAGACCGGTAAGAAGTTCGGCGCCGCGAACGTCGCCGGCGCCAAGTTCGTCGACTCCCCCGGCGAGATCTTCCGGGCCATGGTCAACCAGGCCCCCGTCGGCCTGTACGACGCCCAGGACCAGATCATCGTGGGCAGCAACCCCGACGTGAAGAAGGCGTGGGACCTGTCCAACCAGCTCACCCAGGAGGGCCTGACCGCCAAGCTGGCCGCCTTCACCCCGCCGTGGAACACCGGCTTCGCCAAGGGCTCGTTCGCCACGATCATCTGCCCGGCCTGGATGACCGGGTTCATCCAGGAGCAGGCCAAGGACGCCTCCGGCAAGTGGGACATCGCGACCGTGCCGGGCGGTTCGGGCAACAGCGGCGGCTCGCATCTGATGGTGCCCAAGCAGAGCAAGCACCCGAAGGAGGCGGCCGAGCTGATCGACTTCCTGACCTCCAAGGAGAACCAGGCCAAGGTGTTCAAGGAGGAGGGCACGTTCCCGTCGATCCCGGCGCTGTACGACGACCCCTCGATCCAGAACTTCACCAAGCCGTTCTTCGGCGACGCCCCCATCGGCAAGATCTACTCCGACGCCGCCAAGGCGCTCAAGCCGCAGCACCTCGGCCCGAAGGAGGCCGACGTCCGGGTGGCGATCGGCAACGGGCTCGGCCGGGTCGAGCAGGGCAAGCAGACGCCCGACGAGGCGTGGGCGCAGGTCCTCCAGGACGTCCAGAAGATCAGATGAGTACGCTCCCGCTGTCGGCGCCGACCCGGCACCGGCGGCGTGGCGTGCGGCACACCCTCGACGTGAGGGTGTCGCCGTACGCCTACGTCGCCCCCTTCTTCCTGCTCTTCTGCGCCTTCGGGCTGTTCCCGCTCGTCTACACGGCCTGGGTGAGCCTGCACGACTGGACCCTGCTGTCGGAGGAGCACACGTTCGTCGGCGCGAAGAACTTCCGGACGCTGCTGGCCGACGGCTACTTCTGGAACGCCACCTTCAACACGCTGTCCATCGGCGTGTTGTCCACCGTGCCGCAGCTGCTGCTGGCCATCTGGCTGGCCCACCTGCTGAACCGGCGGCTGCGCTTCCAGACGCTGCTGCGCATCTCGATGCTGCTGCCCAACGTCACCAGCGTGGTGGCCGTGGTGGTGATCTTCAGCCAGCTCTTCGGCCGCGACTTCGGGCTGATCAACTGGGTGTTGTCGTGGGTCGGCATCGGGAAGATCGACTGGGCGGCCGGCACCGCGACCTCGCACATCGCGCTCGCCGTGATGATCATGTGGCGCTGGACCGGCTACAACGCGCTCATCTTCCTGGCCGCCATGCAGGCCGTACCGCGCGAGCTGTACGAGGCCGCCACCCTCGACGGCGCGAGCAGCTTCACCCAGCTGCGCCGGATCACCATCCCGATGATCCGGCCCACGATCATCTTCGTCGTCATCGTCTCCACGATCGGCGCGATGCAGATCATCGCCGAGCCCCTGCTGTTCGGCCAGAGCAGCGGCGCGGGCGGCGGCGCGGCCAGCGGCGGCCCGGACCGCCAGTACCAGACGCTCGCGCTGTTCGTCTACGAGCAGGGCTTCACCAAGTTCGACTTCGGGTACGCCTCGGCGGCGTCCTGGCTGATGTTCCTGGTCGTGGTGGTCGCCGCCGGGATCAACTTCCTGATCAGCAGCCGGGTGAAGGGCGGCACGACATGAGACTGCGCTACCTGACCCTCATCGCGGTCGCCTTCTTCTCCGCCTTCCCGCTCTACTACAGCGTCGTGGTGGCCTCGCGGCACAACTCGGCGCTGGCCGAGGTCCCGCCGCCGCTGCTGCCCGGCGGGAACTTCTTCGACAACGTCGCCCGCGTGTTCGACACCGTGCCCTTCGGGCTGGCGCTGCTGAACTCGGTCATCGTGGCGGGCTCGATCGCGGTGGCGGTGATGTTCTTCTCGACGCTGGCCGGGTTCGCCTTCGCCAAGCTGAGGTTCCGGGGCAGGAACGCCATGCTGGTGATCACCGTGGCCACCATGATGGTCCCGGCCCAGCTCGGCATCATCCCGCTCTACCTGCTCATGGTGAAGCTGGAGTGGACCGGCACGGACTACGCGCTGATCGTGCCGGCGCTGGTCAACGCGTTCGGGGTGTTCTTCATGACCCAGTACCTGACCCGGGCGCTGCCGGACGAGCTGCTGGAGGCCGGGCGGGTCGACGGGTGCACGACGTGGGGCCTGTTCTGGCACGTCGTGCTGCCCGCCGCGCGGCCGGCGGCGGCCGTGCTCGGCATGCTGACGTTCATGTCGGCCTGGAACGACTACTTCTGGCCGCTGGTCGTGCTGAACCCGGACAACCCGACCGTCCAGGTGGCTCTGTCCACGCTGGCCAGCGGTTACGTCAACGACTACGTGCTGGGCCTGGCGGGCACGGCGGTCGGCGTCCTGCCGCTCGTGGCGGTTTTCGCCCTGTTCGGCAGGCAAATCATCGGTGGAATCATGCAAGGAGCTGTTAAGGGATGAAGTTTCCCGAGGAATTCGTCTGGGGAGCCGCCACGGCCTCCTACCAGATCGAGGGGGCGGTCAAGGAGGACGGGCGCGGCCGCTCGATCTGGGACACCTTCTCCCACACCCCCGGGAAGGTCGCCGGCGACGACACCGGTGACGTGGCCTGCGACCACTACCACCGGTACAAGGACGACGTCGCGCTGATGCGCGAGCTGCGGCTGCGGGCCTACCGGTTCTCGGTGGCCTGGCCGCGCGTGCAGCCGGATGGGACGGGGCCGATCAACCCGCGCGGCCTCGCCTTCTACGACAAGCTCGTAGATGAACTACTAGCCGCCGAAATTTCGCCCTATGTCACGCTTTATCACTGGGACCTTCCCCAAGCCCTCGAAGACCACGGCGGCTGGACGAACCGCGACACGGCCTACCGCTTCGCCGACTACGCCCAGGCCGTGCACGACCGGCTCGGCGACCGGGTGACCCACTGGACGACGCTCAACGAGCCCTGGGTGTCGGCCTTCCTCGGCTACGGCAACGGCGTGCACGCGCCCGGCCGCCGCAACCCTGGCCAGGCCATGCGCGCGGCCCACCACCTGCTGCTCGGCCACGGCCTGGCGGCGCGCGGGCTGCGCGCGGGCGGGGCGCGCAGCATCATGCTCGTGGTCAACTCCGCGCCGGTGCTCACCCCGGCCCAGGTCAACGACCCCACGGCGGTCGCCGGCGAGGCGGACGCGGCCGCCGCCGAACGGGTCCACGCCCTGCTGACCAGGCAGTTCCTCGACCCGGCGGTGCACGGCAGGTACCCGGAGGAGGTTCTGGCGGCGGCGGCGCGCAACGGCGGGACCGCGCACGTCCACGACGGCGACCTTGAGCTGATCAACGCGCCGATCGACCTGGTAGGCGTCAACTACTACAACCCGTGCGTGGTCGAGTCGGGCCCGGGGCTGCCCGCCGACGCCGCCTGGCCGGGCTCGGACGACGTGCGCTTCGCCACGGTGGACGCCCCGGTCACCGCGATGGGCTGGCCGATCGTGCCCGACGGCCTGTCCCGGCTGCTCGTCCGGCTCTCGAAGGACTATCCGCAGGTCGGGCTCATGGTCACCGAGAACGGCGCGGCCTTCGACGACCTGGTCGAGGACGGCCGGGTGCACGACGACGAGCGCGTGGCGTACCTGGACGGGCATCTGCGCGAGCTGCACCGGGCCGTCGAGGCGGGCGCCGACCTGCGCGGTTACCTGGTGTGGTCGTTGCTGGACAACTTCGAGTGGGCCGAGGGCTACCGGCGCAGGTTCGGCATCGTGCACGTGGACTACGCGACGCAGGCCCGGGTGCCCAAGGACAGCGCTCTGTGGTACCGCGACGTGATCAGCAGGAACGGCCTGTAGATTTTTTCCGTGCTCTCCCTCTTGGTGCAGTCATGAGACGCCCGACGCTGGAGGCGGTCGCCGCCCGCGCGGGCGTCTCCCGCGCGACCGCCTCCAGGGTCGTCAACAACCAGACGACCGTCGCGCCGCACATCCGCGACGCCGTGCAGCGCGCGATCGACGAGCTGGGCTACATCCCCAACTCGGCGGCGCGCAGCCTGGTCACCCAGCGCACCGACTCGATCGCCCTGGTCGTCAGCGAGCCGGGCACCCGGGTCTTCTCCGAGGACCCGATGTTCTCCACGGCGATCAGGTCGGCCAGCTACGAGCTGGAGGCGGTCAACAAGCAGGTCGTGCTGATGCTGGCGTCCTCGCCCAAGAGCCACGCCCGGGTGGAGCGGTACATCTCCGGCGGCCACGTCGACGGCGTCATGCTGATCTCCATGCACGGCGCCGACCCGCTGCCGGCCGCGCTGTCGCGCCTGCGCGTGCCCGTGGTCTCGTACGGGCGGCCGGCGGTGCCGGTCGACATCCCGTTCGTCGACAACGACAACGTGGGCGGGGCCGAGGCGGGCGTCCGGCACCTGGTCGAATCCGGGCGGCGCAGGATCGCCACCATCGCCGGCCCGCAGGACATGATCGCCGGCCAGGACCGCCTGACCGGCTACCGCAACGTGCTGCGCGACTCCGACCGCCGCTCGATCGTGGCCGTGGGCGACTTCACCCGGGAGTCGGGCGCGATCGCGATGCGCCAGCTCCTCGGCGACGACCCCGCGCTCGACGCCGTGTTCGTGGGCAACGACCTGATGGCGGTCGGCGCGCTGCAGGCGTTGCGCCAGGCCGGGCGGCGGGTGCCCGACGACGTCGCGGTGGTGGGGTTCGACGACATCGAGGCGGCCAAGTACACCGAGCCGCCGCTGACCACGCTGCGCCATCCGATCGCCGAGCAGGCGGCGGCCATGGTCCGGCTGCTGCTCGGCCTGTTCGAGGGCGGCTCGCGGGAGCCGGTGATCCTGCCCACCGAGCTGGTGGTCCGTGAGTCGGCCTGAGCCCGCCGGGGCCGCGCGGGTGATCTCCGCCGGCGAGGCCGTGGCCGCCGCCGTCGCGGTGGCCGAGGAGCACGGCGTCACGGTGCGCGAGCCGGTCGTGCTGAAGGACTCCTACAACCTGCGGATCCACCTGCGGCCGGCGCCGGTCGTGGCGCGGGTGCCCACGGTCACCGCCCTGGCCCGGCTCCGGCCGGAGGAGGCGATGCGCCGGGAGCTGGCGGTCGTGTCGTTCCTGCACGAGCGGGGGGCGCCGGTCGTGCCGCCCAGCGACCTGCTGCCGGCGCGGGTGCACGAGCGCGGCGGGGCGCTGGTGTCGTACTGGCGGCACGTCGAGCACGACGGGTCGCGGCCGGTGACGCCCGAGGTGTTCGGGCGGGCCCTGCGCGAGCTGCACGACGTGCTGCGCGGCTATCCGGGCGCGCTGCCGCGCCTCGGGCCCGTCCTCGACGAGCCCGAGCACCTGCTCCGGGTGCTCGCCGCCGACCTGGAGCCGGCGGTGTCGGCCCGGCTCGCCGAGGCCCGCGCCGGGCTGGCGGCCCGGCTGCCGGGCGGGGGTCAGGCCGTGCACGGCGACGCCCATCCGGGCAATCTGCTGGTCACGCCCGCCGGCCTGCGGTGGAACGACTTCGAGGAGACCACGTACGGGCCCGTGGGCTGGGACCTGGCCTGCCTGCTCGGCACCGTGCGGCTCGACGGTCGCGCGGCCGTGCGGGCCTACGGCGCCGATCCCGGTGACCCGGCCCTGGCGGTGTTCGCGGAGGCGCGGGCTCTGCAGGCCGTCCTGTGGACGCTGGTCAGGGCGCGGCGCTTCCCCGAGGAGCGGGCCGCCGCCCGCGCCGTCCTCGACGGCTGGCTGCGCGACCCCGCCGGCCGTTCTCGCTGACCAGGCCCATGCTCAAGCCCGTGCTCAGGCCCGTGCTCAAGCCCGTGCTCAGGCCCGTTGTCAGACCGGCACGACGCCCTGCGCCGGGCCGAGGAAGTAGCCGCCGGTGGCGTCGAGCACGTGGCCGGTGATCCACCGGGCGTCCGGCCGGGCCAGCAGCGCCACGGCATCGGCGATGTCCTCGGGACGGCCGATGCGGCCGAGCGCGGTGACCTCGGTGACGCGCCGCTCGGCGACGCCGTCGTGGTCCTCGCGCAGCCAGGCGTTCATGTCGGTCTCGGTGACGCCCGGGGAGACGGTGTTCACGGTGATGCCGCGCGGGCCGAGCAGCGGGGCCAGGGTGAAGCCGAGCGTGTCCAGCGCGCCCTTGGTCATCGAGTACACGACGTCGGGCAGCGCGATGCGCACGACCGCCGAGGACACGTTGATGATCCGGCCGCCGTCGTTCAGCAGCGGCAGCGCCCGTTCGATGACGAAGTACGGCGCCCGCACGTTCACCGCGAACACCCGGTCGAACTGCTCGGGCGTGACCGAGTTCAGCACTCCCCCCAGGATGGCGGCGTTGTTCACCACGATGTCCAGCCGGTCGTCGCGCAGGCCGTCGAACAGGGCGTCCACGCCGTCCTCGAAGGCGGCCTTGACCGCGTACGCCTGTCCGCCGGCGTTCTCGATCTCGGCGACCGTCTCCTTGGCCAGGTCGTCGTTGGTGGCGTAGTGGACGATCACGCGGGCGCCGCCGGCGGCCAGGCGTCGCGCCACGGCCCGTCCGATGCCGCGCGAGGCCCCCGTGACCAGCGCGGTCCTGCCTGCGAACTCACTCATGACGTGCTCCTTCATCGGTGGAGCTCCATCGTGCGGCGGGGACTTCGCGGGCGTCCAAGACCGGCTGTTATAGCTTCTTGCTATGGATGCCCATATCCGGGATCTGCGATATTTCGTGGCGGTCGCGGAGGAGTTGAGCTTCACGCGGGCGGCGACCGAGCGGCTGTTCATCTCCCAGCCCTCGCTGAGCAGGCAGATCAGGCAGCTTGAGCTGTCCATGCGGGCCAGGCTGTTCGACCGCGACCGGCGGACCGTGGCGCTGACCGCCGCCGGGGCCGCGCTGCTGCCGCTGGCCCGGCAGATCATCGAGCAGTGGGAGGACGCGCGGCGCGCGGTGGCCTCGGCGCGCGAGGAGCGCACGCTGACCGTGGGGTTCCAGACGCGGATCGGGCGGGGGCTGGTGCCGTCCATCGTGGAGGCGCTGCCGGGGTGGGAGCTGCGCTTCCGCCAGATCACCTGGGGCGACCCGACCGTGGGCCTGGGTGACGGGCAGGTGGACGTCGCGGTCGCCTGGCTGCCCGTCCCCGACGACGGGGCCTACGACTGGACGGTGGTGAGCACCGAGGAGCGGTGGGTGGCGCTGCCCGCCGGGCACCGGCTGGCCGGGCGGGCGGAGGTCGGGCTGGCCGATCTGGCCGGCGAGCCGTTCGTCGCGCTGCCGCGCACGGCGGGGCCGATGCGGGACTTCTGGCTGGCCGCCGACCGGCGCACCGGCCCGGCCCTGGTCGGGGCGGAGGCGGAGACGGCGGAGGAGGCGTTCGAGGTGGTGGCGTCCGGGCGGGCCGTCGCGCTGGTCTCGGCCGGGAACGCCGAGCTCTACCGGCGCGACGACGTGGTGGCCCGGCCGGTGACCGGGCTGCCGCCGAGCAGGCTGGCCATCGTCTGGCGACGCGACGACCGCAGGCCGTCGGTGCGCGCGCTGGTGCGCGAGTTCGTCCGCTGCCTGTGCGCGTGACGCGCGGCAGGCGGGGGTCAGGGCCGAGGCAGGTCGCGTCAGGCCCGGCCAGGCCGGGTCAGGTCGGGTCAGGTCGGGTCAGGTCGGGATGGTGGCGCGGGCCTCCTCGACGTGGACGGCGACGCGGTCGGCGCCGCACGACCCGGCCAGGGCGCGGGCCTCGTCGGCGAGCGCCAGGGCTTCGTCGTGCCGCCCCTGGGCGACCGCGATGCGGATCAGCCCGACCTGGTTGGACGCGACCCCGGCCGGCGACCCGAGTTCCCGGCGCAGCCGCGACGACTCCGTCAGCCTCTCGCGCGCCTCGTCGAGCCGCCCGGACCGGTGGGCCGCGATCCCCTGGTGCCTGAGCACCTCCGCGAGCGTGGCCAGGTCCCCGGTCTCCGCGGCCAGTTCCCCGGCGCGCCGGAAGAGGGGCAGCGCGCGGTCGAGATCGCCTTCGACGACCTGGTGGTAACAGCCCTCCCAGAACGCCGACTCCCCCTCCCCGCGCCGGTCGCCGACCGCCTTGAACAGCGCGCCGGCCCGTTCGAACAGCGCCGGCTCGCGCGGGTCCGCCTCACCTCCTTGGACGAAGCGCACGTGCAGGACCCGGCCTCTGGCCAGGCACAACGCGGCCTCGACGGCGTCCAGTTCACGGTCGGACGCGGCGAGCGCGGCGTCGTCCCCTGCGTAGATCCCGCGTTCGTAGAGCCCTCTGGCCCGCTCGATCCACATTTGCCCGAATGTACGGGAAGTGGGGGCCGGGCGCACGTGCGGGCGAGGTCAGCCGCGAGCCCGCGCCGTCGAGGCCCTGACCACCAGCTCCGGCTCGAACAGCAGCTCGTCGGCGGGCACCACGGCCTTGTCGATCTGGGCCACCAGCAGGTCGACGGCGGCCCGGCCCATCGCGTCGATCGGCTGGCGGACCGTGGTCAGCGGCGGCTCGGTGCAGTTCATCAGCGCCGAGTCGTCGAAGCCGATGACCGAGACGTCCCCCGGCACGTCGAGGCCGGCCCGCCTGGCCGCCCGGACAGTGCCGAGCGCGAGCAGGTCGCTGGCACAGATCACACCGGTCACGCCCTGCTTGACCAGCCTGGACGCGGCCGCGTGCCCGCCTTCCAGGGAGAACATCGTGTGCTCGACGAGCCGCGGGTCACCGCCCCGGGCCTGGAACGTCTCCAGCTTGCGCCGGGAGGGCATGTGGTCCTTCGGGCCGAGCACCATGCCGACGCGTTCGTGGCCGAGCGCGCGCAGGTGGGACAGGGCCATCTCGGCGGCCACCACGTCGTCGCAGGAGACCTGCGGGAAGTCCAGCCGCTCGACGGCCGCGTTGACCAGGACGGTCGGCAGCTTGCGCTCGTGCAGCAGCTCGTAGTGGTCGTGCGAGGCGTCGGCCTGGGCGTAGAGACCGCCGGCGAAGACCACGCCGCTGACCTGCTGCTGGAGCAGCAGATCGACGTAGTCTGCCTCGGAGACGCCGCCGACCGTGCGGGTGCAGAGCACCGAGGTGAAACCCTGCTGGGCCAGCGCGCCGCCGACGACCTCGGCGAAGGCGGGGAAGATCGGGTTCTGCAGCTCGGGGAGCACCAGGCCGACCAGGCGGGCCCGGTCTCCGCGCAACTGGGTGGGACGTTCGTAGCCGAGCACGTCGAGCGCGGTCAGCACGGCCTCGCGGGTGGCGTCGGACACACCCGGCTTGCCGTTGAGCACGCGGCTGACCGTCGCCTCGCTCACCCCGACCTTCTTCGCCACCTCTGCGAGTCGTCGCGTCATGCGCAAACTATACGGCCTACTGCGCAAGCGCTTGCGATCACTTACGTAGCCCCCGCCGCCCCTTCCCACTCCCGCCCAGGACGGCCTTCCCGACAATTTCGGGGCATCGGACGGAGGAAATGCGGGGTGCCGCACGACAATGGCCAGTCAAATGATTGCGCAATCACGTCAAGCGGTTGCGAAATCCTGCGTCATAGCTCCGCCCTGGACGGCAAGCCTTGCCAATCACTCACGCTCGCCATCGCCGCCGCGCTCAGCAGCGCACCCCGGTGCAGCCGTTCCTGCGGCGTCAGGCCGTCGAGCGCGGCGCTGATGTAACCGGCCGCGAACGCCTCGCCCGAGCCCGCCATGTCCACGACGGGCACCTGCGGGACGGCCACGTCGTAACGCATGCGGTCGGCGCGCACGCTGGCGCCCTTGGCGCCCCGATCGACCACGACCTCGCGCTCGGGGGTGAGGGCGGGCTTGACCAGGTCCAGCTCGTCCTGGGCGAGGAAGAGCAGGTGGGACTGGCAGGCCAGCTCGCCGAGCACCTCCTCGGCCTCCCGGACCGAGGGCCACAACTCGGGCACGTAGCCGACGGAGAACGAGATCATCACCCCGGCCGTCCGCGCCGCGCTCATGGCGGCGTGCACGGCGTCGAGCGCGTCCCTGCTCAGGGCCGCCGTGACGCCGGTCACGTGCAGCATCTTGGCGGCGCCCACCCGGTCCATCGGCACGTTGCCGGGCGACAGCCGGGACCCGGCCGAGCGGGTGCGGTACTGGGCGGTCACCGGCTCGCGGCCGACGCGCACCTCCCTGAGCACCATCCCGGTACGCGCCCCTTCGACCACCCGCACGTCCTCGACGTCCACGCCCTCGCCCCTGAGCACGGTCAGCGCCCTGGCGCCCAGCTCGTCGTCGCCCACCCGGGCGGCGTACGCGCATCGGTGGCCCAGCCTGGACAGGGCGATCACCAGGGCGAACTCGGGCCCGCAGACGTCCAGTCTGGCCTCGTTCTCGTGCCGCACCCGGCCGCTGGAGACCACCCCGAGCGGCTCCCCGAGCGCGTAGACGTCCGTCATGAGCCAGACTGTAGTTGGTCACGACTGCGCGGATTGATTTTTTCGCATAAGTCCTGGTTACGACCGTGATCAAATATTTTCTGTATCTTTAGCGAACCTTTTCCCCAACCTCTGCCTCTAAGTAGTAGAGGAAGCCGGCGCGCCCCGGCGCCGGCTTCGAGTCGATACGGGGAGAGGAATCAGCACCCTCATGAGAAAGATCGCAGTAGGAATCATCACCGCCTTCGTCGGCGGGGCCATGTTGGTTTCCGGCGCGGGCGCCGCCTCCGCCACCGCGACCAAGCACGCCACCGAACTCAAGATCCGTGACATCACCCCCAACCCGGTCGTGGTGAAGGCCGGCAGCGAGACCACCGCGTACTTCGACATCGGGGCCAGCTCCGACGTCCAGAAGGTCACGCTGAGCGTGTCGCCGGAGGGCGACGTCCGCACCTTCCGTGCCAAGGACGTCAAGGACCTCGAGGGCTGGCGCTTCGCCGTCCCGTTCAACGAGGGCGACTTCGCCGGCAAGTGGAAGGCCACCGCCGTGGCCTTCGACAAGGACAACAAGCAGGTCGCCACCGACTCCGCGTTCTTCAACGTCGAGATCCAGAAGGGCAAGGCCGACACCCGCATCACGCGCTTCACGGCCGACCCCTACAAGGTCCGTCAGGGCCGCTCGATCTACTTCTCCGGTCGCCTTCAGGTCGATGACGAAGGCTGGGAAGGTCTGCGCGGCGAGAAGGTGAGCGTCTACTACCGCGCCAACGGCTCCAGCGGCTGGAAGTGGGTCGCCTCGGCCAAGACCTCCTGGGGCGGCAAGTTCGCCACCAAGACCCGCGCTTGGAAGAGCGGCACGTTCAAGGCCGTCTTCGAGGGTGACGACGAGCTCAACGGCTCCGAGAGCCGTCGCGACTACGTCAAGGTCTACCGCTCCTGGCACCACCGCTGATTGATCGCCGAGGCCCGGTTCCCCTGGTGGGAGCCGGGCCTCCGGCATTTCCGGATTCTTTTGCGGCCGGCGAGGTTTATCGATCAGCGGATCGCCGCATGGACTGTCCCATTTGCAAAGGAGGCGGCCCGCCGCCTCGCGGACACGGCGTCGATCCGACAGGAGCCCCCATATGCCCCACCCCCTGATCGCCCTCGTCCTGAGCCTGACGAGCACGTTGGGGGCGGCCCCTTCGGTCCGTTACGAACCCGCCGGCACGGCCCGCGAGCAGCACGCCAGGAAGCTCCTGAAGGACAGCGGCGTGCTGCGCACCCGGCTCGGCGGCGTCCAGGTCGTCGCCCGCGGCTGCGACGCCCCCCGCGCCACCTGGAACGGCGACCGGCGGCGGATCACGATCTGCTACTCGCTGGTCGCCAAGATCGACCGCACGCTCACCGGCATCTCCGAGACGGAGGAGGCCGACCGGCGCACCACCGCCACCCGCGTGGACGGCGCCCTGGCCGCTCTCTACCACCACCAGCTCGGCCACGCCCTGGCCGCACTCAACGGCCTGCCCGCCGACGAGCCGCAGGCCGACCGGTTCGCCGCGCTGACGCTCGCGGCGCGCGACGGCGGCCACGTGGTGGCCGCCGCCGAGGCCCGCCACCTGCTGGCCGCCCACACCCACGCCGACCATCTGTCGGGGACGGCGGCCGCCGCCACGTTCGCCTGCCTCCTGTACGGCGCCGACCCCGTCAAGTACGCCCGCATCGCCAAGGGCGGCTGGGTGCCGGCCGAGCGCGTCCCGTCGTGCCGCGCCGAGTACGAGCGGGCCAGGGCGGAACTGGGGTCACTGGCAGTGAAAGTCGGGGCCTGAGGGGTACGTCCGGATGTATGGCTGAGGAGCTGCTCAGAGACTTCGACCCGTTCGACATCTTCGACACCGAGGCGGCCCGGCTCGACCGGTTCTTCGACGGGCTCGACGAGTCGGGCTGGGCGCGTCCGTCCCGCTGCGACGGGTGGTCGGTCCGTGACGTGCTGGCCCATCTGGCGGGTGAGGAGGCCTACAACCACGCCTGTCTCGACGGGACCGTGCAGGAGCTGCTGACCCGGGTGGCCGCCGAGGGGGTGACCGGGTTCAACGACTTCAACGAGTGGTCCGTGCGGCAGCGCCGCGACGTGCCCGTCGAGGAGGTGCTCCAGGAGTGGCGCGCCAAGAACGGCGAGACGCGCGAGCGTATGCGCGCCCTCGGCCCCGACGCGCTGATCGACACGACGGCGGGTCCGTACCCGGTGGGCTTGCAGACCTTCCACTACGACTCCGAGTACGCCACCCACGCCGACGACGTCGGCGCGCCGGTGGCGCAGGAGGAGATCGACGACCGGACGTTCTGGCGGGTCGCCGTCGGGCGGTTCGTGCTGGCCGAGCAGGACTCGCGGGCGCAGGTGGAGCAGACGGCCGAGCAGATCTGGGTGAGCGTCGACGGGGGCAGCGCGTCGCTGTCGTACCCGGAGTTCGTGGAGGCCACCGTGGGGCGGCTGCCGACCGACGGGCTGAACCCGCGGGTCGCCGCCGCGCTGCGGTGCCTGGCCTGAGGGGAGAGCGAGATGTGGCTGCGCAACCGCGCGGGCACCGAGCCGGTGACCGCACGCAGCCCGCTGCGCGCGAGGCGGGTGCTGTCGTGGATCGCCCTGGTCGCCGCCGTCGCCGCGGCGGTCTTCTTCGTGACCCGCGCGATGGCCACGGGACAGCAGGTGTGGGTCTGGGAGGCCGCCCTGGCCGCCGCGGTGGCCATGGTGGCCGCCGTGGACCTGGCGGTGCTCAGGCGCCGGCGCGCCGGGCCGTCAGGTGGTGAGCACGGCCGGTCAGGTGGTGAGCACGGCCAGCAGGAGCAGCAGGATCACCGCGGCGGCCACCCCGAAGATGATCCAGACATGGGTCAGCGCCCACACTCGTAGCCGGTCACCGTAGGCCTGCGGGTAGTCGATACCGTCGGACTCGATCCTGTTGATTGCCGCCACGCGCCGGGCCAGCTCGGGGTCGTCCCGTTCGAGGCCCTGCTCGATCTCAGCGAGGATGCGGCGTTCCCTTCCAGAGAGACCCATCGCGATCACCATTGCTCCCACGCCGGTGAAAGCCTTGTACCCACCAGTAGCCCCAGCATGCCCCGCCCGGCGCCTCCTTGGCGTGACATGCCGAAACCCCCGGCCGTTCCGGCCGGAAGGCGCGGAACGGACGGGGGCGGGTCAAGCCTTGGCTGTCATTTCTTGCCGTAGCGCTGGTTGAAGCGCTCGACGCGGCCCTCGGTGTCGAGGACGCGGCTGCGGCCGGTGTAGAACGGGTGGCTGGCCGACGACACGTCGACGTCCACGACCGGGTAGGTCCTGCCGTCCTCCCACTCGACGGTCCTGCTGCTCGTCATGGTCGAGCGGGTGAGGAGGGCGAAGCCGGCGCTCGGGTCGCGGAAGACGACCGGACGGTACGAGGGGTGCAGGTTCTTCTTCATGCCCCTCTCAACCTGATGGCAATGGTTTTCATTCCCTGGCTTCGGGGTCCATCCCGAGGACGGTCCGGCCGCCGTCCACGGGGATCGTCGCCCCGTTGACGAACGAGGCGTCCGGCGAGAGCAGGTGCGCCACGACCGAGGCCACCTCGCCGGGGAAGGCGACCCGGCCCAGGGGGTGCACCCTGGCCATCTCGCGTTCGACGTCCACCACCTCGGCCGCGGTCCTGGAGGCCAGGAAGTCCTCGTAGCGTTCGGTGGCCACCGAGCCGGGCGCGACGGCGTTGACCCTGATGCCGTACCGGCCGTACTCGACGGCCAACGACCTGGTCAGGCCCTCGGTCGCGGCCTTCGCGGTGGCGTAGGGCAGGCTGCCGGGGACCGCCCGCGTGGCCTGGTGGGAGGTGACGTTGACGATCGCGCCCGGCGTGCCCGCCGCGAGGAAGCGGCGGACGGCGACCGCGCAGCCCACCAGCGCCAGGTCCAGGTTGGCCGCGATCAGCTGCCTGACCTCGGCGATCGGGGCGTCGTGCACGGAGGCGTCACGGAAGATCGCCGCGTTGTTGACCCAGCCCGCCAGCGTGCCGGCCTCCTCGGCCCGGTCGGCGGCCCAGGAGGCCAGCTCCTCGTCGGCCGCGTCGCCCACGACGGGGATGACGCGGGGGCCCGTCCAGGACAGCGAGCCGCCGTCGCGGTCGATGACGACGACGGTGTCCTTCTCCCCCAGGAGCCGCTGGACCACGGCCTTCCCGATGCCACGCCCGCCGCCGGTCACCACGTAGGAAAGACTCATGCGTTCGACGCTACTCGCTCGCGGGGTGACCATTGTCACCGTGTTTCCGGCTGGTGAACGGGAACGAACCAGGGCGTGATCGCCGTACCCGGTCCGAGGTCGCCGGCCCGCGTGGTCGGGGCGCTCGCGATCACGCAGACGGCCGGCTACGGCGTGCTCTACTACGCCTTCGCGGTGTTCATCCCGCCGATGGCCCGCGACCTGCGGGCCGGGGTCGCCCAGCTCACCGGCGCGATCACGGTGTCGGTGCTGGTGTCCGCGCTGGTCGCCCCCTTCGTCGGACGCTGGCTCGACCGGCACGGCGGACGCGCGCTGATGACGGCCGGGTCGCTGCTGGGCGGGCTGGGGGTGCTCGCCTGGTCGCAGGTGCGCACCGTGACGCAGCTCTACCTGGTGTGCGCGGCGCTCGGGATCGCCTCGGCCATGGTGCTCTACGAGGCGGCCTTCGCGGTGATCGTCGCCTGGTTCGACCCGGCCCGGCGGGCGCGCGCGCTGCTCGCCGTGACGGTGGTGGCCGGGTTCGCCTCCAGCATCTTCCTGCCGCTGACGGGGTTCCTGGTGGACCGGTACGGCTGGCGGCAGGCGCTGGTCGTCCTGGCCGCCGGGTACGCGCTGACGGCCGTGCCGCTGCACGCGCTGGCCGTGCGGGGGCGGGGGGCGTCCGCGCCGCCGGCCCGGCGTCGCGCGATCGTCGGCTCCGCGCTGCGCGAACGGCCGTTCTGGCTGCTGGTGGCCGCCTTCCTGGCCCAGACGGGCGCGGTGGCGGTCATGGGGGTGCTGCTGGTGACGTACCTGATCGCGCTCGGGCATCCGCCGTTGTTCGCGGCGAGCGTGGCCGGGCTGCTCGGCGTGTTGTCGGTGACCGGGCGGCTGGTCACGACGGGGCTGCAGAGCCGGTGGCCGGTGGCGCTGGTCACGGCGGCCATGTTCGCCGTCCAGGGGGTGGCCGCGCTGCTGCTGCCGCTGGCGGGCGACAGCGTGGCGGGGGCGATCGCGGGGGTGGTGCTGTTCGGGCTGGGGTTCGGGGTGGCCACGATCGCCCGTCCCGCCCTGCTGGCCGACCGGTACGGTACGGCCGCGTACGCGACGCTGAGCGGCGCGCTCGCCCTGCCCGTCACGGTGTCCAAGGCCGTGGCCCCGCTGCTGTCGGCGGCGGTGGCGCAGGTCGCCGGATACCCGGCGGTGATGGCCTCGGTGGCGGCGGCCTGCGTGCTCGGAGCGCTCTCGCTGGTGGCCTACGATCGGTACGGGCGGGCGCCGGAGCGACAGGCCGCGTTGCCCGCCGAGCCGACCTGAGACCGCGGTCCGCCGTCGGCGGAACTGACGGAACGTCGACCGACGACCACGTAAGGTAGCCGCATGGATACCCCCACCGAGGCTCTCCACCGCGTCTTCGGTTACGACTCGTTCAGGGCGGGTCAGCAGGAGATCATCGACCACGTCGTCGGCGGCGGCGACGCGCTGGTGCTCATGCCCACCGGCGGCGGCAAGTCGCTGTGCTACCAGATCCCGGCGCTCGTGCGTCCCGGGGTGGGGGTCGTCGTCTCGCCGCTGATCGCGCTCATGCAGGACCAGGTCGACGCGCTGCGCGCGCTCGGCGTGCGGGCCGGTTTCCTCAACTCCACCCAGGACTTCGACGAGCGCCAGCTCGTGGAGGCCGAGTTCCTGGCCGGCGAGCTCGACCTGCTCTACCTCGCCCCCGAGCGGTTGCGGGTCGAGGCCACGATGCGGCTGCTGGCCAAGGGCGAGATCTCGTTGTTCGCCATCGACGAGGCCCACTGCGTGGCGCAGTGGGGCCACGACTTCCGCCCCGACTACCTCGCCCTGTCGGAGCTGCGCGAGCGCTGGCCGCAGGTGCCGCGCATCGCGCTGACCGCCACCGCCACCCCGGCCACCCACGCCGAGATCTCCACCCGGCTCGGCCTCGACCAGGCCCGCCATTTCGTGGCCGGCTTCGACCGGCCCAACATCCACTACCGCATCACGTCCAAGAGCGACCCCAAGCGGCAGCTCCTCGACTTCCTGCGTACCGAGCACCCGGGCGACTCCGGCATCGTCTACTGCCTGTCGCGCTCGTCGGTGGAGAAGGTCGCCGCGTTCCTGGCCGACCACGGCATCGCGGCGGTCCCCTACCACGCGGGGCTCGACGCCCGCACCCGCGCCGCCCACCAGTCCCGCTTCCTGCGGGAGGACGGGCTGATCGTGGTGGCCACCATCGCGTTCGGCATGGGCATCGACAAGCCCGACGTGCGTTTCGTCGCCCACCTCGACCTGCCCAAGTCGGTCGAGGGCTACTACCAGGAGACCGGCCGCGCCGGGCGCGACGGCCTGCCCGCGACCGCCTGGATGGCCTACGGCCTGCAAGACGTCGTCCAGCACCGGCGCATGGCCCTGGAGGGTGACGAGGCCCACCGCCGCCGCCAGGTCCTCCACCTCGACGCCATGCTGGCGCTGTGCGAGACCGCCGGCTGCCGCCGGGTCATGCTGCTCGACTACTTCGGGCAGAAGGGCGCCGAGCCCTGCGGCAACTGCGACACCTGCCAGAGCCCGCCCGAGTCCTGGGACGGCACGATCGCCGCCCAGAAGGTGCTGTCCACCGTGCTGCGGCTGAAGCGGGAGCGCGGCCAGAAGTTCGGCGTCGGGCAGGTGGTCGACATCCTGCTCGGCAAGAAGACGGCCAAGGTGCTCCAGCACGGCCACGATTCGCTGACCGTCTTCGGCGTGGGCACCGACCTGGGCAACGCCGAGTGGCACGGCGTGGCCCGGCAGCTGCTGGCGCAGGGCCTGCTCGCGGTGGAGTCCGACCACGGCACCCTGGTGCTCACCGACGCCAGCGCCGACGTGCTGCGCGGGCAGCGGGAGGTGCCGTTGCGCCGCGACACGGCCCGTCCGGCGTCCCGGGCGTCCAGGTCGTCGTCCGGGTCGTCCGGGGCGAAGGGCCAGCCGGCCGCCGAGCTGCCCGCCGAGGCCGCGCCGCTGTTCGAACGGCTGCGGGCCTGGCGGGGCGCGGTCGCCAAGGAGCAGGGCGTGCCCGCGTACGTCATCTTCCACGACGCCACGCTGCGGGAGATCGCCACGCTGGCGCCGTCCTCGCTCGCGGAGCTGAGCACGGTCAACGGGGTCGGGGAGAACAAACTCGCCAAATACGGGGACCAGGTCCTGGAGGTCGTCGGGGCGGCGGCCGCCGAAGACGCCTGACGCCCGTCCCCGTTCCGCTCCACTCAGCTCCGGTAGCGAGGGGGTCGCGGTTCGGGGTGATGGCGACGGCCGCACGAAGAACGGTCGTCGCCATCACGCTGGCCGACCTGGTCGAGGCGCCTGGCCCGCGACCGGCCGGACGGATGCCGGGCCCCGGTGTCCCTCTTTGATCGTACGGGGTGCCGCCGCCGGGTGGGGGGCCGGTGCTGCCCTCAGTTCGGGTGGCGGCCGAGGTAGGCGAGGAGATGATCCTGGGCGGTGCCCAGCGGGGGCGGCCGCAGCCGGGCGGCGAACCGGAACGGGCGGTCCTCGTCGGTGACGAAGAGATGGGCCAGGTCCAGCAGCTCTTCGGCGAGGGCGTGCGGGATCGGGCGGTGTTCACCGCAGGCCCGCGCGATGTCCCAGCCGTGCACGGTGATCTCGATGGCGCCCGCCGCGGCCACCATCGGCGTGGTCATGGGCACGTTCCCCACCGCGATCATCCCGGGCTCGATCGTGCCCGCCCACGTGCCGAGCACCTCCGTCGCGCCGTCCCTGAGCAGCAGCGCCGGGTTGCCGAGCACCGGGCCGCCGACCGGCACGGGCCTGCGGGCGGGGGCGACGTGGCCGAGCGCGGCCTCGTTCAGGGTCTCGAAGGAGTCCTGCATGTGGTCCAGGAGCTCCTGGAGGTTCCAGCGGGAGCACGGGGTGGGCCGGCACAGCACGTGTGGGCTCACCACGCGCAGGCTGCCCAAGGTGTAGTCGATGGCCCGCTCCAGCAACGCCACCCCTGCCGTCAACGCCCGTGCCCGTTCGTCCATGTCGCCTCCTCGATTCATACAGACCTCGCGGAAGGCCGAAAATCATCGGCCGCGGGGCAGGATGCCGTTCGTGCCCGGGGGGCAGAGCGGACGGGCCCGCCTTCCGGCCACAGGTGGCCGCCCTGTGCGACCCACCGTCCGTCCGGGGCGGAGGGGCCCGTCCGGCGGGCCCGCGGCCGTCTGCCGATCCGCGGTCCGTACCGGCCCTAGCGGTCGCCGGCCCCGGCGAAGGTGACGCGGATGGAGTACAGGTCACCGGCCGAGCTGGTGATGAACAGGTCGTTGCGCTTGGCGCCGCCGAAGGTCAGGTTCGAGACCGACTCGGGCAGCAGGAGCTTGCAGAGCAGGCCGCCGTCGGGGTGGTAGCAGTGCAGGCCGTCGAGGGCGGCGGCCCAGACGCGGCCGTGGCAGTCGAGCCTGATCCCGTCGAACCAGTCCTCGGCGAAGACCTTGCCGCCCGACAGCGTGCCGTCGTCGCCGACGTCGAAGAGCCGGATGTGCCGCTCGCGGGTGTCCACGATGTACAGCCGGCTCTGGTCAGGAGAGAAGGCCAGCCCGTTGGGGCGGACGAAGTCGTCGGCGACGACGGTCAGCTCACCGCTTTCCGGGTCGAGCCGGTACACGTGGTCCGCGCCGATCTCGCTCTCGGCCGGGCTGCCTTCGTAGTAGCCGGTGATGCCGTAGCGCGGGTCGGTGAACCAGATCGTGCCGTCGTACCTGACGACGATGTCGTTCGGGCTGTTGAGCCGCTTGCCCCGATGGCTCTCGGCGAGCACGGTGATCGACCCGTCGTGCTCGGTCCTGGTCACCCGGCGCGCCCCCTGTTCGCAGGTGACCAGCCTGCCTTCGCGATCGACCGTGTTGCCGTTGGCGTTGCCCGCGGGGCTTCTGAACACGCCGACGGCGCCGGTCGTCTCGTCCCAGCGCAGGAGCCGGTCATTGGGGATGTCGCTCCACACCAGGTAGCGCCCGGCCGGGAAGTAGGCCGGCCCCTCGGCCTTGCGGCTGCCCCGATGCAGCACCTCCACGTACTCGTCGCCACCGTCGAACCCGAACCGCTCGTCCACGACCTCGAACCGCGCCTTGAACCTGTCCATCACTGAACCTCCTTCTGACAAAACCTACTTCCACTGGACGTCATATGGATAATCGGCTCTTGTGCGAGAGGTGGTTCAGCGGGCGCTCATTTTGAGGGGGTCCGTCGCCGTTCAGTGGCGCACACGCGGCGTCCCCGTCCGTCCGACGTGGCGACGGCGGCACGATGACGCCGTCCGGGGGACGCACAGAGGAGCGCGAGTGCGGGGCTTGTGATGCGGAAGGGCGGATCGTCCTGGACCGGCACGGGCGGGTGCCGGCGGTCGGGCCGGGTGCTCTTGGATCGCCACAACGTGGGGGCGCGGGGATCTCAGGTGGGGGCGTGTCCTGTTGGAACCTTTTGGGCGGGTGGGGGGTAGGTGAGGGCATGAGGAAGATGGCGGTGTTTACGGTGGCGGCGCTTCTGGTGGGGGTCGGGTGTGCGGCGACCGGGGGTTCTGGGAAGGGGGCGGGGGCGAGTGGTGGCGCCGGGTCCTCGTTCGGAGGTGAGGGGGGCGGCGCGGGCTCCTCGGTGAGCGCGTCTTCGGGGATCACTCCGGGCGGACGCGGGACCGGGAGCCCAAGCCCGACCGCCGACACGTCCTCGAACGCCGCCTCCGACCCGCACGCCGCCCCCGGCCGAAGCACCGACCCCAACCCGAACGCCGCCCCCGGCCGAAGCACCGACCCCAACCCGAACGCGGCCACCGGCCGGAACGCCGACCCCGACCCGAACGCCGCCACCGAGCGGAGCACCGCCCCCCACCCGAACGCTGAGCCCAGCCCGATCGCTGACGCAGCCCCGGTCCCGGACTCGGGCCCCGGTCTGAGCACCGACGCCAGTCCCCTCCCTGGCCCAAGGCTGAACCCCACCCCCACCCTGGGCATCGATGGCCGTCCGAGCCCGGGTACTGGTGGGAGGGGGAGGACGAGTGCGGGGGTTGCGCGGGTGGGGTGCCGGGGGGCGTCGGTGGTTGGCGGGGGTGGGTTTCCGGAGGTGCGGGGGGTGTCGGCGGACGCCGAGGTGTGGGGGTTGTTGTTCGTGTCCGGGCTACCGCTTCACCGGAAGGAGACCACCAAGATCGTGTGGCGGATGACCGGGGAAGGGCCGCTGACGGTCAGGGCGTCCCTTCCTGACGGCACCGCCGCCCGTCTCGCCTGGGGACCCGAGGAGCACGGCGGGTCGTCCTGGCACCGCCCGGGGGACGAATGGGGCACCGGGCTCGTCTTCCCCAAGCCCGGCTGCTGGAAGATCGAGCTCAGCCGCACCCACGGCAAGGGTCACCTCTGGCTACCGGTCGCCCGGTAACCCCCAGCAGCCCACCTCGTGACCCCCGCCGACTCCCAGCAGCCCACCAGACGCGGCGGCTCCCGCTACCGGTTGTCCAGTGCTCGGTCCACGAAGGTTCGGACGTCGGTGAGGACCTCGTCCTTGTTGGTTTCGTTGAAGACCTCGTGGCGGGCGCCGGCGTAGATGCGTTCGGTCAGGTCGTCGCCCTTGACCGCCTCCACCCCGGCCCGGCTGCCGGCCAGCGGTACGAGCTGGTCGTCGTCGCCGTGCACCCACAACGTGGGCAGGGCGCCGAACGTGCCGCCCTTGGCGATCGTGTCCAGCATCGCGGCGAACGCCTCCACCGTGGCCCGCTTGAACGGCCCGTGCCAGACCAACGGGTCGTCCGCGTACGCCGCCCCCACCGACGGGTCGCGGGAGAGCGTGGCCGGGTCGATGGGGATGTCGGGCAGCTCGTCGAGCGCCATCAGCGCGGGGATGACCTGCCACTCGCCGATCACCGGGCCCGACAGCACCAGCGCGGTCAGGCCCTCGGCGTAGCGCTGGGCGTACCGCGCGGCGATCATGCCGCCCATGGAGTGGCCGATCAGCACGACCGGGACGCCCGGATGGTCGGCCTTGGCGCGTTCCTCGACGGTGTGCACGTCGGTGACGACGTCCTCGAAGTCCTCGACGAGCACGCGTTCGCCCGCCGACCTGCCGTGGCCCATGTGGTCGAGTCCGTAGACGGCGGCGCCGTGCCGGACGAGACGGTCGGCGACGTACTCGTAGCGGCCGATGTGCTCGCCGTATCCGTGGACCAGGAGGGCGATGTAGCGGGGCCGGTCGTGCGGCCATTCGCGGACGACGTTCAGCCCCCGCGTGCCGGTGAAGGTGTGCTCTCGCGACTCGGCCATGAACTTCCTCTCCCATCCAGCCACGACGTCCGAAAACCGCTGACTTCCGCGGGCGCGCCGGTGTTGTAGAGAGTATGGACATCCACACCATCATCGACAGTCCGCTGGGCGAGATTCTCCTCGCCGGCGACGGCGCCGGGCGGCTGACCCGCGTGTCGTTCGACGTGGGCGCGCCGCCCGGACGCCGGGAGCCGGCCGCGTTCGGGGAGGCGGAACGGCAGCTCGGCGAGTACTTCGCGGGCGGGCGTACCTCGTTCGACCTGCCCCTGGCCGCCCGCGGGACGGCGTTCCAGCAGCGGGTGTGGGCGGAGGTGGCGGCGCTGCCGTACGGGACGACCACGAGCTACGGCGAGCTGACCGCCCGCGCCGGCGTGGCGCGGGACCGGGTCCGCGCGGTCGGCGCCGCGATCGGCGCGAACCCGCTGCTCGTCGTGGTCCCCTGCCACCGGGTGGTCGCCGCGAACGGCGCGCTGACCGGCTACGCGGGCGGCCTGGAACGCAAGTGCGACCTGCTCACCCTCGAAGGCGTCCTGCAGCCGCAGCTCTGGAGCGTGTCGTCATGACGCCGCAGGTCGAAGGGGCCGACTGGCAGCGGCTGGCCGGGGAGCTCGACGCCCACGGCTGCGCGCTGACGCCCCGGCTGCTCTCGCCCGGGGAGTGCGCGGAGATCTCCGGCCTGTACGACGAGGCCGGCCGGTTCCGCTCCACGGTCGACATGGCCCGCCACCGGTTCGGCTCCGGCCAGTACCGGTACTTCCGCCGGCCGTTCCCGCCGCTGGTCGAGGAGTTGCGGGCGGCGTTCTATCCCCACCTGCTGCCGATCGCCCGCGACTGGGCGGCCCGGCTGGGGCGGCCCGCGCCCTGGCCGGACGACTTCGCCGAGTGGCTGGACATGTGCCACGCGGCGGGACAGACCAAGCCGACCCCCATCCTGCTGCGCTACCGGGAGAACGACTGGAACGCGCTCCACCGCGACCTGTACGGCGACCTCGTGTTCCCGCTGCAGGTCGTCATCGGGCTCGACCGGCCCGGCGAGGACTACACCGGGGGCGAGTTCCTGCTGGTGGAGCAGCGGCCGAGGGCCCAGTCGCGGGGCACGGTGACCGCGCTGCCGCAGGGCCACGGGCTGATCTTCACCACCCGCGACCGGCCGGTGCGCTCCTCGCGCGGCTGGTCGGCCTCGCCGGTGCGACACGGGGTCAGCACCGTGCGTTCGGGGTTGCGGCACACTCTCGGCCTGGTCCTCCACGACGCGACATGACCGGCGAGATGGCCGCCGAGCTGGACGCGCTGCTCACCCTCGTACGGGCCCAGCGCCCACGGGCACGGGCCGTCGTCGTCGGCCACGGCCGGGACGGCGCCCGCCTGGCCGAGGCGTTCGCGGACGCCTGGGACGGGACGGTGCTCGCGGTGGTCGCCTGGCCGGAGACGGCGGCGTCGTGGTTGCGCCAGGCCAGGCGGTTCACGGCGGGGGAACCCGACGCCTGGGTGGTCGCGGGCGCGCCGGCGGGATGGGCCGGGATGAGCGAGCGCCTGCGCCGCAGCACCGACTGGGATCCCCGCCGGACGTACGGTTCGGCGGCCACGGCCCGCGCGGTCGCCCTGGCCGCTCCTGGGACACTGGAAGGCATGCGCGGAGCCGACACCGACGGCACGACATGGCGAATAGGACGAAACCTGATTTTTCGGGAACCATCGTGATCCCCTGGCCCATGCGGGAGATCGCCCCGGGCGCGGTGCACGTCCCCGGCTGGCTGTCCCTCGCCGAGCAGCAGGACCTGGTGCGCGCCTGCCGCGCGTGGGCGACCGGCCCGGTGCCGATCCGGCACACCGTGCTGCCCGGCGGCGGCGTGATGTCGGTGCGGACGGTGTGCGTCGGCTGGCACTGGCAGCCGTACCGGTACACGCGTCTGGCCCACGACGTGAACGGGCGGCGGGTCGCCGCGTTCCCCCCGTGGCTCGGCGACCTCGGCCGCCGCGCGCTGGCCGACGCCTACGGCCGCCCGGACGACGGCTACGACCCCGACACCGCGCTGGTCAACTTCTACGACGGCCAGGCCAGGATGGGCATGCACCAGGACAAGGACGAGCGCTCCGACGCCCCGGTGGTGTCGCTGAGCGTCGGCGACACGTGCCTGTTCCGCTTCGGCAACACCGAGACGCGCGGGAAGCCGTACACCGACGTCGAGCTGGCCTCGGGTGACCTGTTCGTGTTCGGCGGCGCGTCCCGCTTCGCCTACCACGGCGTGCCGAAGGTCTACCCGGGCACCGGCGACCCGGCCACGGGCCTGGCCGCCGGGCGCCTCAACGTGACGATGCGGGTGACGGGTCTTCGATGAAGTAGTCGAACTGGTCGTCGGTGAGGGTGCGGCGCAGGATGCGCAGGACCTTGCCGGGGTCGTCGTGGGGGCCCGGGGTGTAGAAGGGCTTGCCGTCGCGGCCGAAGGTGATGGCCGAGCCGCCCTCCCACTTGCCCAGCAGGTCGCTGACCGGCGCGAACTCTTCGTGGGGCTCGAAGCCGAGCGTGCGCGCGTGGTCGATCGAGCCGAAGACCAGGTGCTGGGCCAGCTCGATCGGCGCCTCCTGGTAGCCCGCGTACTCGCCGAAGAAGTACTCGCGGAACCTGCGCAGGTCGCGCTCGTCGAGCACGTCCGGGCCGATGGTGTTCTTGATGCCGAGGCAGTAGACGTCGGCGAGGTAGCCGCAGACCGTCATCCGGTCCCAGGTGTGGCGCCGGGCGACCAGCACGCACACCATGCCGCCGGCGCCGGACTCCGGGGCCTCGTCGACCCATCCCTTGGACGGGTCGACGCCCAGCCCGGCGCTCCAGCCGACGTTCGTCCAGCAGCCGACCACCTCGGGCTCGGCCGACGTCACGTTCTCGGCGGCGATGGCGCGCACGAGGGGCGCGACGACCGACGGCGACACCTTGAGCGCCCGGGCGATCTCCTTGGGGGACCTGCCCTGGGCGCGCAGCTCGCGTACCTGATCCTTCAACTCCACACGCGGCAGCCTAGCGCCCGGCGTCCCGTCAGGCGGACAGGCTTGCGGGCGAGCCACGCCAGGAGCCGGCGCGGCCGGGCGTCCCCCTCCTGCTCAGCCGACGGACGAGGTCACGGTGTCCACGTGCTTCTGGCTGACCGAACGCCCCGACACCAGCACGAGGTCGAGCGCGCGCAGGTCGGCCAGGCGGCCGAGCGGGTTGCCGCGGACCGCGATGACGTCGGCGCGCTTCCCGGCCTCCAGGCTGCCGGTCTCGGCCCCGGCTCCGCACGCCTCGGCGGCGCGTACGGTGGCCAGCTCGACGATCTCGGCGTTGCCGAACCCGGCCTCGGCGAAGACCTCCAGGCCCGACACGTAGTCGTCGGTGCGCTTGTCGAGCCCGGCGATGGCGAACCCGGTGTCGGTCCCGGCGACGAGCCTGATCCCGGCGTCGCGCATGGCGGCGAGGTTGCCCAGCCAGCGGTCAATCGGCTCGGCGCCGACGAGCGCGCGCAGGTTCCAGAACTGGCCGTGCACGGTCGGGCACACGTACGTGCCGCTTCCGGCGATGCGGTCGGCCAGCCGCGCGTCGTAGGCCGGGCCCGCCGGGGTGTGGAACGTGCAGTGCTCGATGGTGGTGACCCCGGCCTCCAGCGCGTTGCCGATCGACTCGGGGGCGTGGGCGTGGGCCGCGACGGTCTTGCCGCGCGTCGCGGCCTCCTCCACGGCGGCCCTGATCAGCGCGGCCGGGTACTGGGCCCGCCAGCTCGGCACCGAGCCGGGCGACATCTCGCCGCCCGAGGCCATCACCTTGAGGCAGTCGGCGCCGGCCCGCAGGTTCTCCCTGGCCACCCGGCGGACGGACGGCTCGTCGTCGGCCTCGCCGCCCATGTACCAGCAGTGGCCGCCGGTGACCGTGATCGGCCGGGTCGCGGCGATCAGATGGGGGCCGACGGCGAGGCCGCCCTCGATCGCGTCGCGCAGGGTGAGGTCGAGGAAGCCGCGCCCGCCGAGGTCGCGGGCCGTGGTGACGCCCGCGGAGACGAGCTTGCGGGCGTTCTCGGCCATGCGCAGCAGCAGATGGCCGTCGCTCACGGCGCTGCGCCCGGTCACCGGGTCGACCGTGCCGTCGAACCCGAGGTGCACGTGCGCGTCGATGAGGCCGGGCAGCAGGGTGTGGTCAGGCAGGTCGAGCGTCTCCGCGGCCTGGCCCGCGCTGCCGCGGGGGCCCACCGAGACGATGCGCGAGCCGTCGATCAGCACCTCGCCGCCCGTGATGACCTCTCCGGGACGCCCGGTGAGCACCGTGCCGGCACGGATGATCCGCATGCCCTCCACAGTGCCACACGCGGCCCCGCCGCGCCCGCCCGCCGGGCACCAGGCCCCTGACGCCCCGCCGTGCGCCCGGCCGCCGGGACCCCATCTGATAGGAAGGTTTACTTATTGAGGCATGATGGCCGTCCATGTGGACGCGCGACTTCGTGCTCTTCTTCACCGCCCGCACGGTGTCGATGCTGGGTTCGGCGATGATGCCGGTGGCCACCGCGCTCGGCATGCACGACGCCGGGTACGGCGCCACCGGCGTCGGCCTGGCCCTGGCCGCCTGGATGGTGCCGATGGCCGGGCTCATCCTGTTCGGCGGCGTGCTCATGGACCGGTTCACGCCCCGCCGCATGATGGTCGGCGCCGACCTCGCCAGGACGGCGACGCAGGCGGGCACGGCGGTGCTGTTCGGGCTGGGCCGGCCGGAGTTGTGGCAGGTCGTGGCGCTGTCGGCGGTCGCCGGGGCGGCGGCCGCCATGTACACGCCGGGCGTCGCGGGCACCATCTCGCGGATCGCGGCCGACGTGCAGCGGGCCAACGCCACCCTGCGCATGTCCGAGGCGATCATGCAGTTGCTCGGGCCGGGGCTGGCGGGGGCGCTGGTCGGGCTCGCCGGGGTGGGCGTGGTGTTCGCCGCCGACTCGGCCGGGTTCGCGGTCAGCGCGGCGTGCCTGCTGCTCATGCGGGTGCGGGTGGCGGGCTCCGGCGAGGAACCGGTGCTGGTGCGGCTGCGGGAGGGCTGGCGGGAGTTCCGGTCGCGCACGTGGATGTGGAGCGTCATCCTGATCTGGGTGGTCTTCGGGATCACCCTGTTCGGGCCGCTGATCCCGCTGGGCTCGGTGCTGGTGACCGACGCGTACGGGCAGACCGCGTACGGGCTGGTCATGTCGGCGAGCGGGGCGGGGACGATCGTGGGCGGCCTGGTGGCGCTGCGGATCAGGCCGGCCAGGCCGCTGGCGGCGGGCGGGATCGGCATGTTCCTGTTCGCGCTGGAGCCGCTGAGCTTCGCGGCCGGCGTGCCGCTCGGCGTGATCATGGCCTGCCACGTGGTGGGCGGGGCCGGGTGGGCGTTCTGGTCGGTGATGTGGGCGACGAGTGTGCAGACGCTGGTGCCGGCCGAGGCGCTGAACCGGGTCAGCGCGTACGAGATCGGCGGCTCCACCATGTCGCTCCCGATCGGCCAGGCGCTGGCCGGGCCGGTGGCCGCCCTGGTGGGCTCCCGCGAGGTGCTGGGCTTCTCCGCACTGGTGGCGGTCGCCGGCTCTCTGGCGCTGCTGGCCCTGCGGCCGGTGCGGCAGATCACCGTAAGGCCGCGGGAAGAGGACCGTAAGGACGCTCCCGCATCGTAGAGGCATGACAACGACGCAGACCGCGCAGTACGAGATCGTCCGCACCTTCGACGCCCCCCGCGAGGACGTCTACGCCGCCTGGACCGAGCCCGAGCGTTTCTCCCGCTGGTTCGGCCCGCGCGTGCTGGCCACGCCGGTCGGCCGGATCACCCTCGACGCCCGTCCCGGCGGCCGGTGGCGCGCGACGCTCGTCGGCGAGGAGGGGTTCGAGGCGACGCTGGAGGGCTCCTACCGCGAGGTGCGGGCGCCCGCCCGGCTGGTGTTCACCACCGGCGACCCCGACAACCCCGGCGACGGCCCGGCCTCGGTCGTGACGCTCGACCTGCTCGACCGGGACGGCGGCACCGAGATGCGCTTCCACCAGTTCGGCGTCAACACCGACCAGGAGCACGCCGAGCAGGCCAGGGCCGGCTGGGACGAGTTCTTCGACCGCCTGGCCGAGCATGTCGCACGCTGACCCCCTACACGCTGCCCCTCAGAACAGGCCGAGGGCGTCGTCCAGCTTGTACGTGCCGCCCCGCTCGTACGCCGCGGCGAAGGCGCGTTCGCCGAGCGCGTCCCGGACCCTGGCCGTGACCCGCTCCTGCTCCTCGCGTTCGGCGGCGTTGGCGGGGGTCTGGATCTGCTCGCGGACCGCGGCGGCCAGCCCCAGCAGCACCGCCGCCCGCTCGGTCGGCCCGGCCGCCGCCGCCGCGCCCGCGACGCACGCCGCCGCCGTGCGCGGGTCGCCGACCCGGATCGCCGCGGCCAGCGCCTCCCGGTGCAGCTCCAGGGCCGCGGCCGGGTCGCCGCGCAGCTCGGTGAGGTGGCCCAGCTCGACCAGCAGGTCCGGCAGGTGCAGCGGCGGCTCGACGGCGGGGTCGCGCGGCAGGCCCTCCAACAGGTGGTGCAGGTGCGACTCGGCCAGGTCGAGCAGCCCGGCGCGGCGCGCGGCGAAGGCCAGGCCCATCTCGGCCATGGTCTCGCCCATCTTGTAGCCCTGGCCGAGCGCCAGCTTCAGCGCCCGTCCGCACAGCTCCATGGCCTGGTCGTAGGCACCGCCGTGCAGCGCCGTCCAGCCCAGCCAGGCGATGCGCCCGGCCACCTCGGGCCACAGTCCGAGCTCCTCGGCCATGCGCAGCCCCTCGGCGAACAGCCGGCGCGCCCGCTCGTGGTCGCCGGCCATCTCGGCCGCGCCCGCCAGCCATTCGGTGGCCTGCAACATGCCCCAGCGGTCGCCCAGCTCGCCGAACAGCCGCGCGCTCTCCCCCGCGTCGCGCTCCAGCGCCTCGGTGTCGCGCATGGTGAACGCGTCGCGCGCCTGCCTGGCCAGCGCGACGGCGACGCCCCACGTGTCGCCGAGAGCGCGGCAGGCGGCCAGCGCCCGCCCGGTCAGCTCCTGGCCGGTGACCATGTCGGGCACGCTCATGCCGGCGAACAGCTCGGCCCTGGCCCGCTCGCCCGGGTCGGCGACGCGTTCGAGCAGCGGCTCCCATGCGACCTGCTCGCCCAGGAGCAGCGCGAACCCGGCGTGCCAGGCCGCCGCCCGGTGCCTGGCCGGGCCGTCCGGCCCCGCGACGGCCAGCGCCGCGCCCAGCGAGCGCCTGCCCTCGGCCAGCCGGCCGCGCAGGAACCAGTACCAGGCCAGCGCGTTGACCAGGCGCGCGGCGGTGTCGGCGGCCCCCTCGGCGATGGCGGTGTCCAGCGCGGCCCGCATGTTGGCCGACTCGGCGTCCAGGCGCAGCAGGCGGTCCCGCTGCTCGCCGCCGTACAGGCCGGGTTCGGCCGCCATGGCCAGCTCCAGGTAGTGGCGCAGGTGGGCGCGGCGCACGTCGGCCAGCTCGCCGGCGTCGGCCAGGCGGCCCACGCAGTACTCCGACACCGACTCCAGCAGCCGGTACCGGACGCCCGTCGTGCTCTCGGCGACGACCACGAGCGAGCGGTCGACCAGCCGGGCCAGCAGGTCGAGCACGTCGAGCCCCGGCTCGGCGCACACCGCCTCGGCCGAGTCCAGGGTGCAGCCGTCGGCGTGCACGGCCAGGCGGCGCAGCACCACCCGTTCCTCGTCCGACAGCAGGTCCCAGCTCCAGTCGAGCACGGCGGTGAGCGTCTGCTGCCGGGCGGGCGCGCCCCGGCGTCCGGACGCCAGCAGCCTGAACCGGTCGTCCAGCCGGTCCACCACCCCCTGGACGCCCAGCGCCCGCACCCGCGTCGCGGCCAGCTCCAAGGCCAGCGGGATGCCGTCGAGCCGCCGGCAGAGCTGGGCCACCGCCTGCGCGTTGCCCGCCTCCAGGGCGAACCCGCGGGCCGAGGCGGCGGCCCTGGCGACGAACAGCCGGACGGCGTCCGAGCGGGCCATCTCCGCCAGGTCCGTGCCCGCCGGCAGGTCGAGCGGCGGGACGCTCCACAACACCTCGCCGTCCACGCCGAGCGGCTCCCTGCTGGTGGCCAGGACGGTCAGGCCCGGCGCCGCGGCCAGCAGCGCGTCGACCACCTCGGCGACCTGCTCGACCACGTGCTCGCAGTTGTCCAGCACGAGCAGCACGCGCCTCGGCCGCAACGCCGCGGCCAGCCGCTCGCGCACGTCGCCGCCCGACGGGTCCTCCCGGATGTCCAGGGCGGCCATGATCGCCTCGGCGGGCGAGTGGGTGGCGCCGTCGAGCGCGACCAGCCAGGCGCCGTCGGCGAAGCCGTCCAGCAGCCGGTGCGCCGCCTCCAGCGCCAGCCTGGTCTTGCCGACGCCGCCGGTGCCGGTGAGCGTCACCAGCCGCTCGGCGGTGACCAGCGAGCAGATCTCGGTCAGCGCCTCGTCCCTGCCGACGAGCTTGCTGACGGACGCGGGCAGGTTCGTGGTGGGCCGCTCGGCGGGCAGGCTCAGCGCCGGGTCCTGGCCCAGGATCGCCTGGTGCAGCGCGACCAGCTCGGGCCCGGGATCGAGGCCCAGCTCGTCGGCCAGGCGCTCGCGCAGCTCGGCGAAGCTCGCCAGGGCGTCGCTCTGCCGTCCGGCCCGGTACAGGGCGCGCAGGTGCACGGCGCGCAGCCGCTCCCGCAGCGGATGCCGGGCCACGAGATCGCCCAGCTCGCCCACCAGCAGCCCGTGCTCGCCCAGTTCGAGCCGGGCCTCGGCGCGCTGCTCCAGCGCCGTGAGCCGCTGCTCCTCCAGCCGGACGATCGCCGACCTGGTGTACTCCTCGTCGGCGAAGTCGGCGTACGCCGCCCCCCGCCACAGCGCCAGGGCGTCGGCCAGCAGCCCCGCCCTGGTCCGCGGGCTGTCGGCGGCCTCGGCACGGGCCAGCAGGTCGGCGAAGCGGGCCGCGTCGAGCGCGCTCGGATCGGTGCGCAGCAGGTAGCCGGGCGCCCGCGAGACCACCAGGTTCTTGCCGCCCGGCTCGGCGTCCTCGAGCGCCTTGCGCAACTGGGAGACCCGCACCTGGAGCGCGCCCGCCGGGTTGCCCGGCGGCTCCTCGCCCCACAGGTCCTCCACCAGCCGGTCGGCCGAGACCGGATGGCCCTCGTGGACGAGCAGGTCGGCGAGCAGCGCCCGGACCTTGAGCCCGGGGATCGTCACGGGCTCCCCCGCGTCGGTCCACACGGCCAGCGACCCCAGCACCCCAAAACGCATGTCCGTCACCTTATGTGCCGCCGTAAGCCCACGAGAAGCGCACCGGAAGCGCCCTCCGGCACCGTGAAACCAACGAAAGGGGAAACGACATGAAGACCGGCACCCTCGCTGGACGGCGGGAATGGACGGGGCTCGCGGTCCTCGCCTCGGTGGCCCTGCTGCTCTCCATCGACCTGAGCGTGCTCTACCTGGCGCTGCCGCACCTGAGCGCCGGACTCGGCGCCTCCGCGCCGCAGCAACTGTGGATCCTGGACATCTACTCGTTCATGCTGGCCGGATTCCTGGTGACGATGGGCACGCTGGGCGACCGGATCGGGCGGCGCAGGCTGCTGCTGATCGGCTCGGTGGCCTTCGCCGCGGCCTCGGTGGCCGCCGCCTACTCGGTGAACGCGGAGATGCTCATCGTGTCCCGGGCGCTGCTCGGCGTCTCGGGGGCGACGCTGCTGCCGTCGTCGCTGGCGCTGATCCGCACGATGTTCACCGACGGCCGGCAGATGGGGACCGCGATCGGCCTCTGGTACGGCTGCTTCATGCTCGGCATGGCGGTCGGGCCGCTGGTGGGCGGGCTGCTGCTGGAGCACTTCTGGTGGGGGTCGGCGTTCCTGATGGGCGTGCCGTTCATGGCGGCCGTGCTGGTCGCCGGACGGCTGCTGCTCCCCGAGTACCGCGACCCGCACGCCGGCCGCCTCGACCCGGCCAGCGTGGCCCTGTCCCTGGCGACCATCCTGCCGGTCGTCTACGGGCTCAAGGAGGTCGCGCGCGGCGGCTGGCAGCCCGTTCCCCTGGCCGCGGTCGCCGCCGGGGCGTCCTTCGGCGTGGTGTTCGTCAGGCGGCAGCGCAACCTCGCCAACCCGCTGCTGGACCTGCGGCTGTTCGGCAACCGCGCGTTCACGGCGACGCTGGGGATCATGTCGCTCGGCGGGATCGTCATGGCCGGGACCACGCTCATGACCACCCAGTACCTGCAGACCGTGGAGTCGTTGTCGCCGCTGGACGCCGGGTTGTGGCTGGTGCCGCAGAACCTGGCGATGATCGTGGCCCTGACGGTCGCGCCGCGGCTCGCCGCCCGGCTCGGCACCGCGTACGTGATGGCCGCCGGGCTGGCGCTGGGCGCCGTCGGGCTGTTCCTGCACACCCAGGTCCCGAGCGCCGGCGGGACCGGGCTCGTCGTCACCGGGCTGGTCCTGGCCTCGGCGGGCATCGCGCTGCCGATGGGCGCGGGCAACAGCGTGATCATGACGGCCGCGCCCGCCGAGAAGGCCGGGTCGGCGGCGTCGCTGACCGAGACGAGCGGCGAGTTCGGGGTGGCGGTCGGGGTGGCCGCGCTCGGCAGTCTCGGCACGGCCGTCTACCGCGGGCAGTTGCCCGAGCACCTGCCGGTGGAGGCCGTGCGGGAGAGCATCAGCGCGGCGGTGACCGCCGCCAAGAACCTGCCCGACCTGCTGGACCTGGCGCGGGCGGCGTTCACGTCGGGGCTGAACACGGTGGGGGCCGTGAGCGCGGTGGTCTTCGCGGGGCTGGCCGTCTTCGCGCTCCTCACCCTCCGCGACCACCGCCCGACGTCCTGAGCCTTCTCGCCCTTACGCCCTCTCGCCCTACGCCCTCTCGACCCTGACCGCCGGCCTGGCCGGCGGTCCTTCGCCGTCGCCGGGCCCTTCCGGGCATGCCGTTCGTACGCCCGGTCAGCCGGACGGCGGCGCCTTCCTGGCCGAGCCGCGGTAGCCGGCCGCGTCGTAGCGGCGTTCGTTGTCGGCCAGCTTGGCGGTCGCCGCCGCCACCAGATCGACCCCCAGGACGTCGGCCAGCCGGACCAGGTACAGGGTCACGTCGCCGAGCTCGGCGCGGATGCGGGCGAGCGTGTCGGGGTCCGGGCTCGCGGACTCCTCGGCGGTCAGCCACTGGAACTCCGCGACCAGTTCCCCCGCCTCCCCCGCCAGCGCCATCGCCAGGTTCTTCGGCGTGTGGAACCTCTCCCAGTCGCGGGCCCGCGCGAACTCCCGCAGCCGTACGGCCAGCCCCTCCAGCTCCTCGTTCACGCCACCCGACCCTACTGGCCCGCCCGCCGATTCATCACGACCGGTGATGACAGTCCGGAGGAACCCCGTCTGGTTCCCCGGCCGCTTCCGCGATCGACTGGCTCCCGTGTTCTCCCACTTCAACGGCCCGGTCCTCGTCCCCGGCGACCCCGGGTACGACGACGAGACGGCCCGCTTCAACACCGTCGCCGGCCCCGTCCGCCCCGCCGTGGTCGTCGGCGCCCGGGACGCGGGCGACATCCGGAAGGCGATCGACCACGCCCGGTCGGCGGGGCTGCGGGTGGCGGTCCAGGCGACCGGCCACGGCCTGTCCGCCCCCGTGGACGGGACCCTGCTGATCAACACCCGCAGGATGACCGGCCTGTCCGTCGACCCAGCCACCCGCACCGCCCGCGTCGGGGCCGGAGTGCGCTGGGGCCAGGTCGTCGACGCCGCCGCCGGACACGGCCTCGCCCCGCCGAACGGCTCCTCCCCCTTGGTCGGCGCGGTCGGCTACACGCTGGGCGGCGGTCTGCCCGTGCTCGGCCGCACGTTCGGCTGGGCCGCCGACCGGGTCAGGTCCCTGGAACTGGTCACGGCCGACGGAACCCTGCGCACGGTGAGCCCGTACGAGAACCAGGACCTCTTCTGGGCCCTGCGCGGCGGCCGGCCGGGCGTCGGCGTGGTGACCGCGATTGAGCTGGAGCTGACCGCCGTCCCCCGCTTCCACGGCGGCATGCTGCGCTTCCCGGCCGAACGGGCGTCCGAGCTGCTGGCCGCCTGGCTGGAGTGGAGCCGTGACCTGCCGGACACGATGAACAGCTCCATCGCCCTCCTCCGCCTCCCCCACGCCCACCTCACCGCCATCCGCCTCGCCCACGCCACCCCCTCGTCCTTCCCCTCCCCGTCGAACGCCTCCCCGTCGAACCCCGCCTCCTCGTACCTCACGCCTGAGGAGCTGATCGCGCCTCTCCGCGCCCTGAACCCGGCCGAGGACACCGTCAGGGACCGCCCCTACACCGAGATCGCCGCCGTCCACGAGGACCCCACCGACCCCGCCGCCTACCGTGAGCTCTCCCTGATGCTGCACACCCTCGACGCCGACCTGTTCGACCGCGCCGACCCGGACTTCGCGATGGTCGAGATCCGCCGCCTCGGCGGCGCCCTGGCCGCCGCCCCGGACGTCCCGAACGCGATCGACCACCGCACGGCCGCCTACAGCCTGACCACGATCGCCTTCGCGGGCATGAACCCGAAACCGCCTGTGGACCCGGCCGACCCGTCCAGCACGGGCCTCCGCTTCCGCAACTTCCTGGCCGGCCCGCAGGCCCCGGCCCTGGCCGCCGAGGCGTACACCCCGACCACCTGGACCAGACTCACCACCCTCAAAACCACCCACGACCCCCACAACCTGTTCCTCTGACGGGCGTCGTAGGCTCCAAGTACCCGTTTGATGCCGTCTGGCGAATGAAACGCACGCCAGACGGCTTCAAATGGGTAGGTTGATCCCGACAAGGGAGACGCCGTGCTTCTCAACTTCCGGTTGGCCAACGTCCTGTCGTTCCGTGACGATCAGCGTCTCTCGCTGATCGCGACGGAGCTGAACGACGGCACCGCCCGCCCCATCCCGGCCCGGGAGGGAGGGCGGCCCCTGGCCGTGCTCCCGGTCCTGGGAATCTGAGGTCGACCTCGAACTGGCGGGTGTCCGCTACACCTACGGATTCGAGCTGGACGACGAACGTGTCCACGCCGAATGGCTGCACGCCTACCCCAAGGGCCGGCGTCAGGTCTGGTTCGACCGCGACGGCGACGACTTCCGCTTCGCGGGGGAAGGGCTGCGCGGCGAGAAGCAGGACCTGGCGCGGAAGACCCGACCGGACTCCCTTTTCCTCACGGTGGCCGCCGAGTGGAACAACGAGCAACTGCTGCCCGTGTTCGAGTGGTTCCGCGACAATCTGTGGCTGATCAGCCCCGAACAGGACCTGCCCCAGCGCCAGGAGTTCACCAAGGCCAGGGCCCTTGCGGACGAACGGTTCAGGGATCAGGTCGGCCGCCTCCTGACCCGGGCCGACCTCGGCATCGTCGGTTTCGACAACGACGCGCTGGCGCGCGGCGACGTTCGGCTGCTCCACCGCGCCGGCGATCACACGGCCTCTCTGGACTTCGCGCACGAGTCCATGGGCACCCGCGCCTGGTTCGCGATGCTGGGGCCCCTGCTGGAGGCGTTCCAGCAGGGCACCACGGTGCTCGTGGACGAACTGGACGCCAGCCTGCACCCCGCACTCGCGGCCGAGGTGATCAGGATGTTCGAGGATCCCGAGGTCAACGCGCGAGGGGCGCAGATGGTGTTCACGACGCACGACGCGTCGCTGCTGCGTCCGCTCGCGGGCGGGGAACGGATCCTCGACCGTGACGTGGTCTGGATGGCGGAGAAGGACCCCAGGGGTTCGACGGAGCTGTATCCGCTGTCGAGCCTGCGTCCACCGCCCCGTCCGAACGAGAACCTCGAACGTGGCTGGCTGCTCGGCCGCTTCGGCGGCGTGCCGCGGGTCGCCCCCGGTGAGCTGGCACGCGAGGCGGGAGAGGCCCTCGCATGAGCCCCGACATGGTCAGGAAGAAGCGCCAACGTGGCTCCAGCCTGACGGCCCAGCCGCCGCCCCGCGCCGCCAATCGCATCTTCTACGCCGTCGCCGAAGGCGCGGTGACCGAGTACGACTACCTCACGATGCTGCAGAACGCGTTCTCCCGGCAGTGCTCGTTCCGCATCGACATGCCGAAGTACCGGCCCGACGACATGAAGCCATGGAAAGTCGCCCAGCGCGCCCTGACCGTGGCCGAGGAAGACACTCTTCGACCGCGACCAGCACGGTGACCTGGGCGACGCCCTGAGCGCGCTCAAGGAGCACTCCAAGGTCAGGGTGGCCCTGTCCCATCCGTCCTTCGACTTCTGGCTCTACCTGCACTACGGCCTCCATGACCACCCGCAGGACGGCCGTAACCACCAGGTCCACCAGTTGTTGTCGCAGCGGCCTGGGTTCGCGGGGTTCGGGCCGAGGGACAAGAGGATCACCAAAGCCCGCGCCGATCACCTCATGCCACGCCTCAAAACCGCGTTCGACAACGCGCGGGCCTTGGACAGGCGCTGCGCTTCCGGCAAGTGCTCCCATCCGCGTGGCTCCGAACCGCGTTGCGGCCTCCTCGATCAGGACCCGTCCAGCGGCATGTGGCGCCTTCTGGACAGCCTCGGCATCCCGCCATTCCTCTGAGACGGCCGGAGGGACGGGCCCGGCGACCGGGCGACGAACTGCAGCTCAGGCGACCAGAGCCGTCGAGTGGCGGATGCGAAGAGGTCTCGCAGGTCAAGGGCGGATGGCCAGGGCGCCGGAGGCGCCGGAGGGAGAACGCCTGAGCCCGGAGGGCGAAGACCCTAGAAGAGCACCTCACTCCACGGCGGCCGTGCTCTCGCGGACGATCAGTTCCGTAGCCAGTTCCACCCGTTTCGTCTCCGGCACCTCGCCCTTCCCCATGCCCAGCACCGTACGGGTGGCCAGCGCCGCCATCTCCTGCAACGGCTGGCGTACCGTCGTCAGCGGCGGCCAGGCCGACTTCGACAGCGGCAGGTCGTCGAACCCCACGACGCTCAGATCCTCCGGAACGCGCAACCCCCGCTGCCGGGCGGCCTCGAACACGCCGAACGCCATCAGGTCGCACCCGGCGAAGATGGCCGTGGGCGGTTCGTCCAGTGACAGGAGTTCGTGGCCCTGGTCGTGGCCGGAGTCGACGAGGAAGGTGCCGCGCCGGACGAGTTCGGGGGCGAGCGGCACGCCGGCCGTCTCCAGGGCGGCCCGGTAGCCGTCGACGCGGGCCTGGCTGCACAGCATGTCGGCGGGGCCGCTGATCACGCCGATCCGGCGGTGGCCGAGTTCGAGCAGGTGGCGGGTGGCGGCGAGGCCGCCGTTCCAGTTGGTGGCGCCGACCGAGACGATGCCGGGGGCCGGCTCGCCCTCGGGGTCGACCACCACGAACGGCAGCGACCGCGCGCTGAGCTGGGCCTGCACGCCGGTGGACAGGCGTGAGGCGACGATCACCACGCCGTCGGTGCGGCGGGCGGCCAGCCGTTCGAGCCAGTCGCGGCCGGGACCGGCGTGGGTGTGCAGCACCGCGATGACGACGCTGGCCCCGGCCTCGTGGGCCGCGCTCTCCGCGCCGCGCACGATCTCCATGGCCCACGGCGACTCGATCTCGGCGAACACCAGGTCGACCAGGCCGGCGGGGGTGTCCTGGCTGACGCGCCGCTGGTAGCCGTGTTCCTGGAGCAGCCGTTCGACCTTGTGACGGGTCGCCGGCGCCACCTCGGGCCGGCCGTTGATGACTTTGGAGACCGTGGGGATGGAGACCCCGGCCTCTTCTGCGATCAGTGCGATCGTCACGCGCCTCTTAGCTGACACGTTCGGGAGTGTATCCGAAAGTTTCGGAATGGGATCGCTCCCACGACAGCTGTTGACGCCCTGCGCAGCACATGTCCATGCTCCGATCAACGAAACTATCGGGGGTTACGCGAAACTTTCACACCGCTCGTGCCCGATGAAGGGACCCCTGGATGAAACGCGGTCTGACCCTCATGGCCACCGCCGTGCTCGTCGCCGGATGCGGCAGCGGCGGGAGTGGCGGCAGCGGCGGGCAGCCCGGCGGCTCGCCGCCCGGCCAGAAGCCCGCCAAGGTGACGCTGGAATGGTGGCACCTGTCCACCGCCGAGCCGCTGAAGTCCCTGCGGGCGCAGCGGGCCAAGGACTTCGGCGCCCTACCCGTGGGGCGCCCGCTACCAGACCGACGACCTGATCAGGCACATCCTCCTCGCCCAGGCCCTGCTGCCCGAGTACGCCGGTCTGTTCAGGGGGGCTCGGCGACGACGAGCTGCCGGCCCTGGCCGACTCGTTCACGCTGGAGCAGTGCGTACGGCGTGAGCCGCTGCTCGACCTGCTGGCCGCCAATCTCACCGGGTGACAAACCGCTCATACAGTCGGGTGCGTCACACCACCGGGCAAACTATCGCCATCACTGCTTGCGCTAGGTATGCTTCGGCTGCCCTAATTTAGGTAAGCCTTTCCTCAGCCAGCAGGAGTGACGGTGTTCGCCAGCTACCTCATCGGACTGCGCGAGGGACTGGAGGCGACGCTCGTCGTCTCCGTCCTCATCGCCTTCCTCGTCAAGAGCGACAGGAAGGACAAGCTTCCCCAGGTCTGGACGGGCGTCACCGCGGCGGTCGCGCTGTCCGTCGGCTTCGGCGCGCTGCTGACCTTCACCGCCGCCAATCTCGGGCACATGGGGCAGGAGCTGTTCGACGCGATCACCTCGCTGCTGGCCGTCGCGTTCGTCACCTGGATGATCTTCTGGATGCGGCGCACCGCCCGCGCGCTCTCCGGCGAGCTGCGGGGCAAGCTCTCCGACGCGCTGCAGATGGGCTCGCTCGCGGTGGTCGTGATGGCCTTCCTGGCCGTGGCCCGCGAGGGGCTCGAGACGGCGCTGCTGTTCTTCGCCGCCGTCCAGGGCGCGACCGCCACCATGGACCCCCTGCTCGGCATCGCGCTCGGCCTGCTCACGTCGGTGGTCATCGGCTGGGGGCTGTACAAGAGCGCGCTGAAGATCAACCTCACCAAGTTCTTCACCTGGACGGGCCTGCTGCTCATCCTGGTCGCCGCCGGCATCTTCAAGTACGGCGTGCACGACCTCCAGGAGGCCAACATCCTGCCCGGCCTGAGCTCCTACGCCTTCGACATCAGCGCCGTCCTGCCCGCCGATTCCTGGTACGGCGCGCTGCTTTCCGGCATGCTCAACATCACGCCGCAGCCGAGCATCGCCGAGGCCGTGGCCTGGATCGTCTACCTCGTGCCCACTCTCTTCCTCTTCCTGCTGCCACAGCGGGTGAAGACCACTCCCGCCTCCACCGCACCCGCGGCCTGAACAGGAGCATCATGCGTACCGCCATCAGCCTGTCCTTCGGCGCGCTCGCCCTCGCGGGCCTGACCGCGTGCGGCTCGGGCACCACCGCCACGGAGGCCGCCAAGGGGCCCGCCGCCGCGCCCGGCAAGATCACCGTGGCCGCGTCCGACACCGAGTGCAAGGTCGCGACCGCCGAGATCGCGGCGGGCACGAGCACGTTCACGATCACCAACGGCGGGTCCAAGGTGACCGAGTTCTACGTGTACGCCCCCGGTGACCGGGTGATGGCCGAGGTCGAGAACATCGTGCCCGGCCTGACCAGGGAGCTGGTGGCCGAGCTGCCGGCCGGCGCGTACGAGGCCGTCTGCAAGCCCGGCATGGTCGGCAAGGGCATCCGCAACGCGCTGAAGGTGACCGGCGAGCACAAGGCGCTCACCTCCGACGCCCAGCTCGCCGACGCCGTCGCCAGCTACAAGCGCTACATCAAGTCGCAGAGCGACACGCTGCTGGTCAAGACGCAGGAGTTCGTGGACGCCGTCAAGGCCGGCGAGATCGACAAAGCCAAGGAGCTGTACCCGGTCTCGCGGACGTACTGGGAGCGCATCGAGCCGGTCGCGGAGATCTTCGGCGACCTCGACCCGGCCATCGACGCCCGCGAGGCCGACCTGGCCGACGGCGAGGAGTGGGCCGGATTCCACCGGATCGAGAAGGATCTGTGGATCAAGAAGGACATCAGCAAGGACGGCCCGGTCGCCGACAAGCTGATCGCCGACGTCAAGACCATCGTCCAGAAGTCCAACGCCGCCGAGCTGACCCCGCTCAACCTGGCCAACGGCGCCAAGGAACTGCTCGACGAGGTGGCCTCCGGGAAGATCACCGGTGAGGAGGACATCTGGTCGCACACCGACCTGTGGGACTTCGACGCCAACCTCCAGGGCTCCAAGGCCGCCGTGCAGTCGCTGCGCCCGGTGCTGGAGCAGCGCTCCCCCGACCTGGTCAAGACGCTGGACGAGAAGTTCGCCGCCGCGGAGGCCGCGCTGGGCGCGCACCAGAAGGGCGACGGCTGGAAGCTGCACGACGAGCTGTCCAAGGCCGAGCTGAAGGCGCTGTCCGACGCGATCAACGCGCTGGCCGAGCCGATCAGTAAGATCGCACCGGTCATCGCCAAGTAACGGGAGGTGGGGGCGATGTCGCAGGCCGGCGGGCGGATGAGCCGCCGCAAGCTGTTCGGGCTCGGGGCCGCGGGAGCGGCCGTGCTCGGGGCGGGGGCGGTGACGACCAGGTCTCTGCTGGAGGAGGCGCCGGTCGCGCACGCCGCCTCGACGTCCGATCCGTACCCGTTCTACGGGCAGCACCAGGCGGGCGTCGTCACGCCCGCCCAGGACCGGCTGCACTTCGTCGCCTTCGACGTCATCACCGACAAGAAGGCCGAGCTGGTCGACCTGCTCCAGGAGTGGACGGCCGCGGCGGCCCGGCTGACGCAGGGCAAGGAGGCCGGGGCGTTCGGCGCGGTGGGCGGGGCGGCCGAGGCGGCGCCCGACGACACCGGCGAGGCGCTGGGGCTGCCCGCCTCGGGGCTGACGCTGACGATCGGGTTCGGCCCGTCGCTGTTCGACGACCGGTTCGGGCTGGCGGACAAGCGGCCGGCCGCGCTGGCCGCCCTGCCGAAGTTCCCCGGCGAACAGCTCATCCCGGAGATCTCGGGCGGGGACATCTGCGTCCAGGCGTGCGCGCACGACCCCCAGGTGGCCGTGCACGCCATCCGCAACCTGGCCAGGATCGGCTTCGGCAAGGTCTCGGTGCGCTGGTCGCAGCTCGGTTTCGGCCGTACGTCGTCCACGTCGCGGGCCCAGGCCACGCCGCGCAACCTCCTGGGCTTCAAGGACGGCACCAACAACATGAAGCTGGAGGACGCCGACCTGCTGCGCGACCACCTGTGGGCCGGCGGCTCGGACGGCACCGCCTGGATGGCGGGCGGCACGTACATGGTCACCAGGAAGATCCGCATGACGATCGAGACCTGGGACCGCGCCTCGCTCGCCGAGCAGGAGCAGATCTTCGGCCGGGACAAGGGCGAGGGCGCGCCGCTGGGCAAGAAGGCCGAGTTCGACGCCGTGGACTTCGCCGCCAAGGGCCCCGACGGGCAGCCGCTGATCAAGGACGACTCGCACGTCAAGCTGGCGCACCCGAGCAACAACGGCAACGCCCACCTGCTGCGCCGCGGCTACAACTTCGTCGACGGCTCCGACGGCCTCGGCCGCCTGGACGCCGGGCTGTTCTTCATCGCCTACCAGCGCGACCCGCGCAAGCAGTTCGTGCCCGTGCAGATGAACCTGGCCCGGCACGACGCGCTCAACGAGTACATCAAGCACGTCTCCAGCGGCCTGTTCGCCTGCCCGCCCGGCGTCCAGGACGCGGGCGACTACTGGGGCCGCACCCTGTTCGCCTGACCCCCTCCCGGCGCAGCGCCCGCTCCCGCCGTCAGCGGTGGCGGGCGCGGGAGGCCTGGGCGTGGGCGCGGTTGGCGCAGCGGGTCGAGCAGAACTGCCGCTTGCCCGGCCGGCTCCGGTCGACGAAGGCGTCGGTGCACGGCGTGGCCGCGCACTGGCGCAGCCGTTCCCAGTCGCCGGCCGCGGCGATCCCCAGCAGCTCGGTGACGGCCCGTACGGCGAGCCTGCCCGCCGCCGTCGCCCCCTCCGGCGCGACCAGCCGCAGCCGGGGCACACCGCCCGGGTGCTCCACCGCCGCCCGCGCCGGCAGCCCGGCCACCCACTCCGCCAGTGCCCCGGCCCGGCCGGCGGGCTCGGCGGCCAGCACCGCGCGCAGCCGCTCGCGCACCTCCCTGACCTCTTGCAGGTCCTCCTCCCCGAGCCCGTGGTCGTCTTCAGCCAGCTCGAGGCAGAAGCGGCGCAGCTCCGCCACGTCGGGCAGCCGTTCGGGATCGTCCAGGTACTCGTCCCACGTGTTGGCCAGGTCGACGGCCACCAGACCCGTCTCGGTGAACTGGCGCATCCCTCACCCTCCTGCTACTGTCACGACTATGAGCACTATAACCCCTGACAGAAAACTGACCGTCCTCGACGCGCCGTCCAACCTCGGCCTGCGTCCACTCGCCGAGGATGTCATCCCCGGCTGCTACAAGGCTCCCTGGGCGTTGCGGGACAACGGGCTGGTCGCGCGGATCGGCGCGGCCGACGCGGGCGCGCTGGTCCCGCCCCGCTACGTGGCCACCTGGAAGCCCGGCGACGGCGTGCGCAACGGCGCGGCCATCGCCGCCTACACCCGGCGGCTGGCCGACCGCGTGGCCGGGATCAGGGACGGCGGCGGCTTCCCCGTCCTGCTCGGCGGCGACTGCTCCATCCTGCTCGGCTCCGTGCTCGCCCTGCGCAGGACGGGCCGCTACGGGGTGGCCTACCTCGACGCCCACACCGACTTCCGCCACCTGGGCAACTCGCCGCACGTCGGCGCGGCGGCCGGCGAGGACCTGGCCCTGGTGACCGGCCGCGGCGACGACTACCTGACCGACATCGACGGCCTGCGCCCGTACGTCCGGGACGAGGACGTCATCGTGCTCGGCGTCCGGGACGACGAGGACATCAAGGACCTCACCGACGACGGCATCGCCTACGTCGCCGGGAACGACATCCCCCTGGAGGCCGCCGAGCGCGTGCTCGTGCGCGACGACCTGGACGGGTTCTGGATCCACGTGGACGCCGACGTGCTCGACCCGTCCGTGGTGTCGGCCGTCGACTCGCCCGCCCCCGGCGGCCTGACCGGCGACCAGCTCGCCGGCCTGCTCCGCGGGCTGCTCGCGCTGCCCGGGGCGGCCGGGATCCAGTTCACCATCTTCGACCCCGACCTCGACGAGGACGGCAGCCAGGCGGCCACCTTGACCGACATCCTCGTCTCAGCCCTGAGCTGACCCGTGGCCGTCCGGGGCGGAGCCGTCCGCCCGCAGGATGCGGAAGACGGGATGAGCAGGCGCGATCCGGCGGAACCGGTCCAGCGGCGCCTTCGGGCCGAGGCCGAGATGGGGCCGCGCGCCGGGTGCGACGGCGGCGTAGCGGCGCAGGATCTCGGCGCGGCGCTCGACCGGGACCTCCGCCAGCCTGATCGGCGCCGCCCGCCCGCGACGTCGCAACACGGCCCGGCCACCGGCGGCCCGGACGTTGCGCACCCAGTTCGCCTCCGGGCCGAGCATGGACACGACGTACTCGCCGCCCTCGTGCCCGGCGACCGCGACGGGCACCGACGTGAGGGCCCCGCTGCGGCGTCCCACCACCTGGAGCACGGCGCCCTGGGGCAGCGGCAGCCACCGGGACGCGTACGTCAGCGCGTCGAGCCGGTTCATCGCGCGCATGAGCGCGTTGGGCCGCCCGCCCCGGTACATCAGGCGCTTGAGCGCCGCCGGCCAGTGGGCGAGCCGGGTCACCGCACCCTCCTCCACAGCAGCACGACCGCCACCAGCCCCGGGACCAGCGGAAGGACCTGCAACCAGCCGAGCAGCGGCACCAGGCCGACCTCGCCGTTGGTGTCCCGGACGGTCAGGCCCGCGAACGCGAAGCACGACGCCACCACGAACAGCCCGGCCCCGAGCCAGCGGGCCCACCCCCTGCCCGCCCCGGCCGCCCGGACGGTGACGAGCCAGCCGGCCAGCCCGAGCGCCCCCACGACCGAGAGGATCACCGTGTACGTGGTGACCCCCTCGTCGATCCTGCCCGGCCCCAGCCCCGGATAGCCGGCCCTGAGGTACTCGGCCAGCCCGGAGCGGTAGGCGAAGGCGAAGAGGGTGACGAGCACCGTGAGCGCGGCGCCGCCGTACAGCAGGGCGAGGGCTCCGCGCGGCTTCCCTGTCATGACATGAGTCCTTCCTGGTCAACATTCTTACAAAGTATGTTTCTATTATACTTACCACGTAAGAATCGAGAAAGGGCACGATGTCCCCGAAGCGCACCCGCGGCCAGAACGCCGGACTGACCCGGCAGGCCATCCTGCGGGCGGCTCTGGCGCTGGCCGACCGCGAAGGTCTGAAGGCGCTGTCCATGCGCCGCATCGGCCAGGAGCTCGGGGTCGAGGCCATGTCCCTCTACCAGCACGTCGACAGCAAGGACGCGCTGCTCGACGGCCTGGTCGAGCAGGTCGTCACGCAGGCCGCGCCGCTGCTGACCGAGGCCGCCTCATGGCAGGAGGGCCTGCGCGAGTACGCCCACGCGCTGCTGCGCGCGCTGCTCGCGCATCCGAACGTCCTGCCCCTGGTGGTCAGCCGTCCCGCGATCACGCCCGGGAACCTGCGCCTGATGGAGGAGGGGCTGCGCGTGCTGCGCGCGGCGGGGCTGCCGCCGGACCGCGCGCTGGACATGCTCTACGCCGTGACCGGGTTCGTCGTCGGCCACGTCGCCGTCCTGGCCGCCGGTGGTGCCGCCGAGCGGGCCGCGCCCGGCACCGCGATGCGCGACATCCCCGAGCCGGACCTGGCGGAGACCCCGCTGCTCGCCGAGGCCACCCGGGCGCGGCGCGCCCAGCCGCCCTCGGGGACCGACCGCCGCTTCGTCTTCGCGCTCGAAGCCATGCTGCGCGGCTTCGGCGGCGAACCCCTCGGAAGCGGCGAACCCTGCGGAGGCGGCGAACCCTGCGGAGGCGGCGAGCGCTAGCGGAAGACGTACCCGCTCGTGCTGGTCCGGCCGGTGGCGTTCGTGGCCGTGACCGAGGTCCAGGGGCCGGGCGGGACGTAGGGGGCCCACGCCGACTCGGGGCGGCCCGGCCCGTGCCATCGCTGGGCCACGCCGACCTCACGGCCGCCGGGCGAGGTGAAGCGCAGGGTGCCGCCGCGCAGGTTGTAGCCCTCGACGGTGATCCCGGGCCGTCCGTCCCGTTCCTCGCGGTAGGCGTTCACGATGATCGGCTGCCGCCCGCCGTTCGCGATGTCGTCGGCCAGCGAGGGCGTGGACGGGGTCTCCTGGCAGGTGAAGAAGGGCTCCCAGCCGTAGGAGATGATCTTCGCGGCGTGCCCGCCGGTCGCCATGATCTGCTGGTCGAGCCGGGCCTTGCTGGTACGTCCGCGCAACGGCAGCGGCTCGACCCGCCCGCACTCGCCGTCCGCGGGGGCGGGCTCGAAGCCCTCGACGTTGACCCACAGCTCGACCCCGGCGGGCACGCTCCTGGCCGCCGCCTCGATGTAGTCCCTGGTGGGCCCGTAGTAGCCGTCGGCGTTGCGCACCCGGCCGACCACCGGGACGAGCCGGGCGGCGACCATGGACCCGCCCTCCTCGATCCCGTGCACGGGGACCTTGCCCGTGCCCCGCCCGTCCTGCACGGCGACGGCCATGGGCGCGCCGGCCCGGGTGGCGGCGATGTCGGCCAGCCCGCCGGGCACCTGGCCGGGCGGGAAACCGCGGCCCCTGCGGGCGTCGATGTAGGGGCTGACCAGGATCTTCCGGCCGGGCAGCGCGGCGGCGACCGCCGCGTGCTGGGCCGCGTACAGGGCGAGGACGGGGTCGTGCGGACCCCGTTCGCGCATGGCCAGCTCGAACGACTGGTAGACGCCGCCGAAGGCGGCCGACCCGCCGAACCGCTCCCGGTAGCCGGCCAGCACCCGCGTGGTGAAGGCGTTCAGCGCGGCGAGGTGCGCGAGGTCGGGCTCCCACGGCTTGCCCCGCCGCTGCGGCGCGGCGGGCAGCCCGGGAAACACCCTCATCCCGTACGCCGCCGCCTCCTCGACCAGGTTGCCCAGCCCGTCGCCGTCGGTGGAGACCAGCACCAGGTCCTGGACGCGCGCGGCGCACGACGCGGCCAGCGACACGCGGTAGAAGACCCGCCCGCCGCTCTCGATCCGCCGGTCGAGGCCCGGACAGCGCAGCATTGAGCGCCCGAACTCCTCGCTGGTCACGTACGTGTAGACGTGCCGGATCCGTTTGCCGGGCACCCGCGCGCAGGGCCGTCCGTCCACCCGGCAGGCGGCGAACTCCGCCTCCATCGGCCCGGCGTCGAACCGCGGCCCGAACGTGACGAGCGTGTCGCCGCCGAGCGAGTGGATCGCCTCCACCGTCCGCCGCGTGACGCACACGTCGGCCCGCGGCATGACCCAGTAGCCGGTGATCGCGTACGGCGAGGTCACCCGCGTGTCCCTGGGCGGGCACCCGTCGTCGCCGGCGCCGGGCCCGGCCGGGACCACGACGAGGACGGCGAGGACCACCATCACGACCAGCCACCGTAACCGGCGCACCCATGCTCCCCTCGACGTACCGACCAGAGTAGGCATCTACCCGATCCGCGGCCGGTAGTGCCCCGGTGCCGGTCGGCCGCGGGGCGGCGCGGACAATGGGGCCATGGTGAGCATCGACCTCAGCGGGAAGACGGCGCTGGTCACGGGCTCGACCCAGGGCATCGGGTCGGCCATCGCGGCCGGTCTGGCAAGGGCGGGCGCGCGTGTCGGCGTCAACGGCCGCAGCGAACGTTCGGTGGCATCGGCCATCGAGCGCATGGACCACCGTGGCCTGGTCGCCGCGCCCGGCGACGTCTCCACCGACGAAGGGCTCCAGCGGGTCCTCGGCTCGCTGCCGCAGGTGGACATCCTGGTCAACAACCTGGGCATCTTCGAGGCCAGGCCGGCGCTGGAGATCGACGACGCGGAGTGGCGGCGCTTCTTCGAGGTCAACGTCCTGTCGGCGGTGCGCCTCACGCGCGCCTACCTGCCCGGCATGATCGAGCGCGGGTGGGGCCGGACCCAGTACATCGCCAGCGACTCGGCCATCGTCACGCCCACCGAGATGATCCACTACGGCATGAGCAAGACGGCGCTGCTGGCCGTCTCGCGCGGGTTCGCCAAGGAGGCCGCCGGCAGCGGGGTGACGGTCAACTCGGTGATCGCCGGGCCCACGCACACCGGCGGCGTGGAGGAGTTCGTCTACCAGCTGGTGGACCGGGAGCTGCCGTGGGAGGAGGCGCAGCGGGCGTTCATGCGCGAGCACCGTCCGCAGTCGCTGCTCCAGCGGCTGATCGAGCCCGAGGAGATCGCCAACATGGTCGTCTACCTCAGCTCGCCGCTCGCCTCGGCGACCACCGGCGGCGCCCTGCGCGTGGACGGCGGCTACGTGGACGCCATCCTGCCCTGACCCCCGCCCGCGCTCAGTACGACTGGAGCTCGATCAGGTTGCCCTCCGGGTCGCGCAGGTGGGCGGTACGCAGGCCGGGCCCCCAGGCGGGCCGGTCCTGGGGCGGCGCGGCGACGGTGGCGCCCAGCCGGACCAGCCGGTCGGCCTCGCCGTCGACGTCGTCGACCCGCATCACCAGCATCACCGTGTCCTGGGCGCCCGCCGGCGGCAGGCCGGACGTGCCGATGACCCCGGCGACGTGCTCGCGGCCGAAGAGCACGAGACCGGCCTGGCCGTCGATGTCCCAGTTGGCGTAGGCGGCCTCCGTCAGCACCTTCACCGGCTCCAGCCCGAGGGCGGCCCGGTAGAAGGCGACGCTCGCCGGGAAGTCGCGCACCAGCAGCCGAGGGTAGAGGGCGTCCATCCTGATCCTCCGAATTAGTGGGTCATCACCAACTATTGGGAACAACCTACACTTCTCGATGAGATGGAACTGCCACCCACCCTGCTCGGGACGACCACCTTCGTGCTGCACAAGGTCGGCGTCGCCAACCGCCGCGCCCTGGCCGCGCGGCTCACCGCCGACACGGGGCTGAGCCTGTGGGAGTTCGCGGCGCTGGCCACGCTCGACGACTTCGGCCCGGCCGCCCAGCGGGAGGTCGGCGACCGGCTGGGCCTCGACCCGAGCGACATGGTCCGCCTGATGGACGGCCTCATGGCCGAAGGGCTGGCCGCCCGGGAGCGCGATCCCGCCGACCGCCGCCGCTACCGGATCTCGCTGACCGCCGCCGGCCGGGACGCCCTGGAACGGGCCCGCGCGGTGGTGGCGGACGTCGAACGCGAGACGCTCGCCCCGCTGACGGACGCCGAGCGCCGCGACCTCCACAGTCTGGTCAGGAAACTATTCTCACCCTGACAAATCCCATAACTCCCGTCAACTGACGAACAACTGTCACAACAACTGCCCTCTTTGCACAAAGAATCAGATCATGTTAGATGGAGGGCAAGCTCCGGGAGAGAGGACCGGGCATTGTGACGCTGATCCTCGATGGCGTCCGCGTACGGCAGCGCGGGGAGACCTGGCTCGACGACATCCACCTGGAACTACCGCACGGACTGACCACCCTCGTCGGCCCGATGAACTCGGGAAAGACCACGCTCATGCGGGTCGCCGCCGGGTTGCAGCCGCCCGATTCTGGACGGGTGCTGGTCAACGGAAATGACGTCACCTCGATTTCCGTGCGAAAGCGCTCGATCGCCTTCGTCTATCAGCAATTCATCAATTACCCGTCCCTCACCGTTTACGAGAACATCGCCTCGCCGTTGCGGCTGGACCGGTCGTACCGGAAGGACGGCATCGACCGGCGGGTGCGGGAGGTGGCCGCGGTCATAGGCCTCGGCGACCTGCTCGGCCGCAGGCCCGCGGAGCTGTCGGGCGGCCAGCAGCAGCGCACGGCGATCGCCCGCGCGCTGGCCAGGCCCGTGGACGTGCTGCTGCTCGACGAGCCGCTGGCCAACCTCGACTTCAAACTCCGGGAGCAGTTGCGCGAGGACCTCAAGCGCATGTTCACCGGCTCGCCGGGCGTCGTCCTCTACTCCACCGCCGACCCGAACGAGGCCCTGACCTTCGCCGCGCCCGCCGTGGTGCTCGGCGAGGGCCGGGTGCGGCACGTCGGCGACCCGGCCACCATGTACGCCGAGCCGCCCACGCTCGCCGTCGCGGCCACGCTCAGCGACCCGCCGCTGAACCTGCTGCCCGGCACGGTCAGGGACGGCCGGATCGAGGTCATGGGCACCTCCTTCCCCGCGCCGCACGCCACCACCTCCGGCGAGCGGGTCCTCCTGGGCATCCGCCCCCACCAGGTGACCATCACCAGGACCGGCCCCGGCGTGCTGGAGCTGCCCGCCGAGATCAGGCTGGCCGAGGTGACCGGCGGCGCGACGTTCCTGCACCTGCTGCTGGCCGGACGCCGGCACCTGGTGGCCCACCTGCCGGGCACCCGCCAGTTCACGCCGGGCCAGGCGGCCACCGCGTACGTGGACCCGCGGCACATCTTCGTGTTCGACGAGGCCGGCGGCCGATTACCGGTCGCCCCGGCGGCGGGGGCGGGACGGCATGGCTGACATCCGCCTGGAAGGCGTGGGCCACAGCTACGACGGCGGCCGCACGTGGGCGCTCAGGCCGACGACCTGGACCTGGCGCAGCGCCAGGGCCTACGCCCTGCTCGGCCCGAGCGGCTGCGGCAAGACGACGCTGCTGAACATCGTCTCGGGGCTGCTCAGGCCCACGGTGGGCCGGATCTGGTTCGACGACCGCGAGGTCACCGGGGTCCCCACGGCCGGCCGCAACATCGCGCAGGTCTTCCAGTTCCCCGTCCTGTACGAGGAGATGTCCGTCTACGACAACCTGGCCTTCCCGCTGCGCAACAGGAAGGTCCCGGCCGAGGAGGTCCGCCGCCGCGTGCTGCGGGTCTCGGCCATGCTGGGCCTGGACGACGTGCTGCGCCGCCGGGCGCGCCGGCTCGACCCGGGCCGCAAGCAGATCGTCAGCCTGGGCCGCGGCCTGGTGCGCGAGCAGGTGGCCGCCGTGCTGCTCGACGAGCCGCTGACCGTGGTGGACCCGGCGCTGAAGTGGACGCTGCGCAGCAAGCTCAAGGAGATCCACCGCGACACCGGCCACACCCTGGTCTACGTCACCCACGACCAGACCGAGGCGCTGACCTTCGCCGACGAGGTGGTCGTGCTCAACGACGGCGAGATCGTGCAGGCCGGGGAGCCGGGCGAGCTGTTCCTGTCGCCCGCGCACGAGTTCGTCGGGCACTTCATCGGCTCGCCCGGCATGAACGTGCTGCCCGCCGAGATCGACGGCGACGTGGTCAAGATCGGGCGCTCGGAGGTCGGTGCGGTGCGTGCGGCGGGAGGCGGCGGGCTGCCGCCGGGGCCGGTGCGGATCGGCGTGCGGCCCGAGTTCGTCCAGGTCGGCGGGCCGCCCGTCGGGCCCGGCGTGGCGGCCAGGGTGACCGGGATCGACCGCATGGGCTCGCACGACCTGGTGCGCGCCGAGGTCGGCGGCCATCCGGTGATCGCCAGGACCGAGGCGGGCTCGACCTGGACGCCGGGCACGGTCGAGTTCCTGCATTTCCCCGCGGACCGGACGTTCCTGTTCCGCGACGCGGTCCGGTGCGGCTCGCTCGCACCCCTGGACGGAAGGGGGCAGGCGTGACCGACCGGACCGCCGTCGCGGGCAGCCAGGCGGGTGGCGAGGTCGAACCGGCCGCCGCCGCGCCCGCCGCCGAGGCCGCCGGGGCCGCCGGGCCGCGCGCCGATCCCCGTCCGCGGGACAACCGGGCCTGGCTGCTGGTGCTGCCGGTCGTGGTGTCGGTGGCCTTCACCGCGGTGATCCCGCTGATGACCGTCGTGAACTTCTCCGTCCAGGACGTCTTCAGCCCGGTGGACCGGGTGTTCGTCGGCCTGGACTGGTTCCGGCAGATCGCCCGCGACCCCGAGGTGCGCGCGGCGCTCGTGCGCACGCTGCTGTTCTCCGCGCAGGTGCTGCTGGTGGAGGTCCCGCTCGGGGTGGCCATCGCGGTCTGCATGCCGCGCCGCGGGTTCTGGGTGTCGGTGGCGCTGGTGCTGGTGGCGCTGCCGCTGCTCATCCCGTGGAACGTCGTGGGCACGATCTGGCAGATCTTCGCCCGCGGCGACATCGGGCTCGGCGGCTGGGTGATCAACAACGTGCTGCGCGTCAACTTCAACTACACGCTCGACTCGGCCGACGCCTGGATCACCGTCCTGGTCATGGACGTGTGGCACTGGACGCCGCTGGTGGCGCTGCTGGCCTACGCGGGGCTGCGGTCGATCCCCGAGCCGTACTTCCAGGCGGCGCAGATCGACGGCGCGTCGGCGTGGGCGACGTTCCGGCACATCCAGCTCCCGAGGCTGCGCGGGGTGCTGACGATCGCGATCCTGCTGCGGTTCATGGACAGCTTCATGATCTACACCGAGCCGTTCGTGGTGACCGGGGGCGGGCCGGGGAACGCGACCTCGTTCCTGAGCATCCTGCTGTCGAAGATCGCCGTCGGTCAGTTCGACCTGGGCCCGGCGGGCGCGTTCTCGCTGCTGTACTTCCTGCTCGTGCAGATCGCCTGTTACGTCTTCTTCACCGTGCTGACCAGGGCGGGGAGGTGAGTTCCACGCGCCACCGGCTGCCGTGGGCGCGCACGGTCTTCTGGCTGTACGCCGCCACGCTGATGTTGCCGCTGCTGTGGATGTTCGGCATGTCCATCCGCCCGAACGAGGACATCCTGGGCAGCTTCTCGCTGATCCCGCAGCGGGTGACCTTCGACAACTACGTCACGTTCTTCAGCGACCCGTCGTGGTATTCGAGCTACCTCAACTCCATCGTCTACACCTCGATGAACGCGGTCATGTCGCTCGTCGTGGCGCTGCCGGCGGCGTACGCGTTCTCGCGGTTCCGCTTCGCCGGGGACAAGCACCTGTTCTTCTGGCTGCTGACGAACCGGATGGCGCCGCCGGCGGTGTTCCTGCTGCCGTTCTTCCAGATCTACCAGGCGGTCGGGCTGTTCGACACGCATCTGGGCGTGGCCGTCGCGCACATGCTGTTCAACGTGCCGCTGGCGGTCTGGATCCTCGAAGGCTTCATGTCGGGGATCCCCCGGGAGATCGACGAGACCGCGGCCGTCGACGGGTACTCGCTGCCGCGCTTCTTCGTCCGGATCTTCCTGCCGATGATCCGGTCCGCGCTCGGCGTCACCGCGTTCTTCTGCTTCATGTTCAGCTGGGTGGAGCTGCTGATTGCCAGGACGATCACGTCGGTGGACGCCAAGCCCATCGCGGCCACCATGACGCGGACGGTGAGCGCGGCGGGCGTGGACTGGGGGCTGCTGGCCGCGGCCGGCGTGCTGACCATCGTCCCGGGGGCCGTCGTCATCTGGTTCGTGCGCAACTACATAGCCAAGGGGTTCGCCCTGGGGAGGGTCTGACCGTGCAGTGGATGGTGTGGACCGCCCCCACGGCCCTGGTGTTCGCCGGGCTGGCGCTGCTCCTGTGCGTGATGGCCGTCTGGGCGCGGATCTCGCCGCCCGTGGCCAGGCGGGGTTTCCTGCGGATCGAGACCGACCGGGGCGACCGGCTGTACATCGGCCTGATCAGCGCGGCCGTCGTGCTGGCCCTGTGGATTGCAGTCACCGACCTGTCCATGTGGGCGGCGCTCGGCGTCGCGCTGCTGGTCATGGTCGTGATCGGGATATGGGGCTGAGAGGAAGAGGAGCCAGGCGATGAGGCATGCGGTGGGTGTCGCGGCGGCGGTCGTGGCGGCGCTGGCCCTGGTGGCGGCCGGCTGCACGGGCGGCGGTGAGGAGAAGCCGAAGAGCGACTTCAAGGAGGCCGACGGCAGGGCCGCGGCGCAGCGGTGGGTGTCGGAGGAGTTCACGCCGAGCACGCTGTCCAAGGACCGGCAACTGGCGGAGATGGACTGGTTCATCAAGGCGGCGGCGCCGTACCGGGGCATGCAGATCAACGTGGTGTCCGAGACGATCACCACGCACGAGTACGAGTCGCAGAAGCTGGCCAGGGCGTTCACCGAGATCACCGGGATCAGGGTCAAGCACGACCTGATCCAGGAGGGCGACGTCATCGAGAAGCTCCAGACGCAGATCCAGGGCGACCAGAACATCTACGACGCCTACGTCAACGACTCCGACCTCATCGGCACCCACTCGCGCGGCACGTACGTGTTCCCGCTGTCGGACTACATGGCCGGAGAGGGCAGGAACGTCACCTCCCCCACCCTCGACCTGAACGACTTCATCGGCATCAGCTTCACCACCGGCCCCGACAAGAAGATCTACCAGCTCCCCGACCAGCAGTTCGCGAACCTCTACTGGTTCCGCTATGACTGGTTCACCGACCCGGCGATCAAGAAGCAGTTCAAGGACGCCTACGGCTACGACCTGGGCGTGCCGGTCAACTGGGCGGCCTACGAGGACATCGCCGACTTCTTCAGCAACAAGGTCAACGGCAACGGGACCGTCGACGGCCGGAAGGTCTACGGCCACATGGACTACGGCCGCAAGGACCCCTCACTGGGCTGGCGCTTCACCGACGCCTGGTTGTCCATGGCGGGCAACGGCGACCCCGGCATCCCCAACGGCCTGCCGGTGGACGACTGGGGCATCCGGGTGGAGAACTGCCGTCCGGTGGGCTCGTCGGTCACCCGCGGCGGCGACACCAACGGCCCGGCCTCGGTGTACGCGCTCACCAAGTACGTGGACTGGCTGAAGAAGTACGCGCCCCGCGAGGCCGCCGGCATGAACTTCAGCGAGGCGGGCCCGGTCCCGGCGCAGGGGAACATCGCCCAGCAGATCTTCTGGTACACCACGTTCACGGCCGACATGACCAAGCAGGGCCTGCCGGTCGTCAACGACGACGGCACCCCCAAGTGGCGCATCGCGCCCAGCCCGCACGGCGTCTACTGGAAGGACGGCAACAAGCTCGGCTACCAGGACGCGGGCTCGTGGACGCTGCTCAACAACACCCCGAAGGACCGCAGGGCCGCGGCCTGGCTCTACACCCAGTTCGTCACGTCCAAGACGGTGTCGCTGAAGAAGTCGATCACCGGGCTGACGTTCATCCGCGACTCCGACATCAAAAGCGACTACTTCAAGGACAACGCCGCCAAGTACGGCGGCCTGATCGAGTTCTACAACTCCCCCGCCCGCAAGCAGTGGACCCCGACCGGCACGAACGTGCCCGACTACCCCAAGCTGGCCCAGCTCTGGTGGCAGAACGTGGCCACCGCCGTCACCGGCGAGACCACCCCGCAGCAGTCGATGGACAACCTGGCCAGGCAGCAGGACGAGATCCTGGCCCGGCTGGAACGCCTGTCGCGCGAACGCCAGGGCTACGGCGGCCAGTGCGCGCCCAAGCTGAACCCCGAGCGTCCGGCCCAGTACTGGTTCGACCAGCCGGGCGCGCCCGCGCCGAAGCTGGCCGACGAGCGCGGCGAGCCGGCCACGCTCGACTACGACAAGCTCATCGCCCGGTGGAAGGCGGGCGGCTGACCAGCTCCCGCGCCGGCCGGCCGAAGGCGCGCTCCTGCATGGGCACCCGATCGCCAGCCGGGCCGCCGCGCGCAGCTCCGGACCCGTCAGGCAAGGCGGGTGCCGGTGTCCGCCAGGTGCACGGGGGCGCCCGAGGCGGCCGACAGGTTGGCCGCGACGCCGGTCAGGACGCTGCGGATGCCGTCCAGGTGGCCCGCCTGCCGGGCCAGCGGGTCGCCGGTCGCGCCGCGGAACACGTCGTCCAGCAGCAGCCGGTCGCCGCCGCCGTGGCCGCCCGCACCCGGCTCGATCGGCACCTCGCGCGGCTCCGCCCAGTGGGGGCGCAGGGTGAGCCGCTCCCATGCCCCGGCGGCGTGCTCCTTGGACGCGGCGCTCGGGTCGATCGCCGCGTGCGGCGGCGTCCAGGCCCGCTCGACCACCTCCAGCTCCAGCCGTCCCGCCGTCCCGTTGAACGCCACCCGGTAGCCCTCGAAGGGCGCGTGGGCGTTCAGCGAGTACGTCAGCAGTGCCCCGCTGTCGTACCGGACCAGGACCGCCATGTTGTCGTCGATGGTCACGCCGTCGCCGAAGACGTCCTGGTCCCGGACGTAGCCGTCCTCGTGCTCGGCGTCCAGGTAGAGGCGCTTGAGCCGGGGATCGGCGGAGATGTCCAGGATGAACGGGTCGCTGCCGAGGCCGGGCGCGCCCCGGCCGCGTCCGGGACGGTCGGTCAGCCCTCGCGACCGCGCGTTGGCCGAGCCGTAGAACCGCAGCGAGGTCTGCGCGAAGACGATCTCCGGCGCCGCCCCGAGCCACCAGTTGACCAGGTCGAAGTGGTGGGTGGACTTGTGCACGAGCAGGCCGCCGGAGCCGGCCCGGTCGCGGTGCCAGCGGCGGAAGTAGTCCGCGCCGTGGATGGTGTCGAGCGTCCACTCGAAGTGCGCGGACGTCACCTCGCCGATCGCGCCGTCCATGAGCAGGCGGCGCACGGCCGAGTTGCGCGGCGAGTACCGGTAGTTGAAGGTGACGATCAGCCTTCCGGTGCTCAACCGGGCCGACTCGGCGATGGCCGCGCAGCTCTCGGCGTCCACGGTGAGCGGTTTCTCCACGATGACGTCGCGGCCCGCGTCCAGGGCCGCGCACACGTAGCGGGCGTGCGCGGCGTCCACGGTCGCGACCACGACCGCGTCGGCGAGTTCGAGCACCTTGCCGAACTCGGCGGGGGCGAAGCACGGCACCTCGTGGCCGATCCGCTCGGCGTAGTAGTCCATGCGGGTCCGGTTGGTGTCGCACAGGGCGACGACGGTGCCGGTGTCGCGCCACTCGCCGAGCAGCGCGTCGACGTACAGCTGCGCGCGGTGCCCGAGCCCGACGAACGCGTACCTCATGGTCGTCCTCTCAGCCGCCGAGGGCGGCGTTGGCCTCGGTCAGGAACTTCTGGGCGGCGGCGTCGGGGGCCATCCGGCCGAAGATGACCTCCTCGGTGTACCGCTTGAGCATGTCCTCCAGGGCGCTGGCGCCCTTCGGCGGCGCGGCGGGCGGGTCGGCCAGCTCGCCCTTGATGGAGTCGACGAACTGCAGCGTCTTCTGGTCCGCGGGCGGCAGCTTGTCCTTGACCGCGGCCAGGACCTTCGAGCTGGCGGGCAGGCCGCGGTCGCTCAGGATGATCCCGCCGACCTCGGCGTCGTTGATCATGAAGTCGATGAACTTGGCGGCCTCGGCGGCGTGCCCGCTCTTGGCGGAGGCGGTGTAGAACATCGCCGGCTGGAGGAACATGCCGCCGCTGGTGGCGCCCTCCTCCTTGGGCAGGCGCAGCAGGCTCATCTCCTTGCCCGACGCCTTGGCGACCGCGCCGAGCTGGTTGCTCCACCACATGCCGGACGCGCCGGTGTTGGTGGCCAGCAGCGACTGGTCCACGCTGGTCGCGCCGACCTCGGCGGTCTTGGCGGCGTCGGGGCTGCCCTTGGCCTTGATCGTGTCCAGCATGACCTGCCACCAGGCCACGATCGTCTGGGGCGTGACGCCGATCTTGTTGCCCTGGTAGAAGGGCTCGCCACGCTGGGCGGCGAAGATCTGCAGGAAGGCGGGGTTCCAGTTGAGCTGGGTGCCGTAGACCGTGCCGCCGCCCTTGGCGGTGATCTTCGAGCTGAGGTCGACGTAGTCCTTCCACGTCCACTTCGTGTCGTCGGGCACCTTCTGCCCGGCCGACTCCACCAGGGCCGGGTTGAGCACCACCGAGAAGACGTTCGCGCCGGTGGGGACGGCGAACTGCTTGCCGTCGATGCCGCCGGTGCCGAGCAGCTCGGGGTCGATGTCGGCGGTCTGGACCTTGCCGGTCAGGTCGGCCAGCGTGCCGCGGTCGGCGTACTCGCGAAGACCGCGGATCTCCAGGGTGATGACGTCCGGGGCGTCGCTCGCGGCGACCTTCGTGGACAGCGTCTCGTAGTAGCTGGCGAAGTCGGAGAACTCGCCCTCGACGTCGATGCCCGGGTTCTTGGCCTCGAACTTCTTGATGGCCTCCTCGGTCATCTTCTGCCGCGCGTCGCTGCCCCAGTAGGAGAAGCGCAGCTTGACCTTCCCGCCGGCGTCCTCGCCGCCGCCGCTGCCGCAGGCCGCGGTGACCGCCAGCACGGCGGTGGCGAGCAGGGCCGCCGACCACGTCTTCTTGCCAGAGCTCACGGCTCTACCTCCTGTGGGATTCGTCTGTGTCGGGGGGTGGGGGAACTACTTCAGTCCCGTGGTGGCCACACCACGGATCAGGTACTTCTGGCCGGCCAGGAAGAAGCCGAAGATGGGCCCGAGCGCGACGATCGACATGGCGAACATCGGGCCCCACGACGAGTCGCTGCTGGCGTCGAGGAAGGTGCGCAGCGCCACCGGAGCGGTGAAGTTGTCCGGGTTGTTGAGGTAGAGGAGCTGGCTGAGGAAGTCGTTCCACGTCCAGATGAACGTGAAGATCGCCGTCGTGGCCAGCGCCGGGGTGCAGAGCGGGATGATCACCCGGACGAAGGTGCGCCAGTAGCCGGCGCCGTCGATCTCGGCGGCCTCGTCCAGCTCCCTGGGGAGGGAACGGATGAACTGCACCATCGGGAACACGAAGAACGCATCCGTGGCCAGCACCTTCGGCATGACCAGCGGCCAGATCGTGTTGATCAGCCCGAGCTTGGAGAACATGACGTACTGCGGCACGATCAGCACGTGGTGCGGCAGCATGATCGTGCCGAGCATGATGGTGAACCACAGCTTCTTGAGCGGGAAGTTCAGCCGGGCGAAGGCGTAGGCGGCCAGCGAGCAGGCCACCAGGTTCGCCACCACCGACAGCACGGTGATCACCGCGGAGTTCCACAGGTAGTAGCCGAAGGGGTGCTTCAGCGCGGTCCAGCCCTCGGTGTAGTTCTCCAGCGTGACCTCGCTCGGCCACAGGCCGGGCTGCCGGAAGATCAGCTCCTCGGGCTTGACCGAGCTGGAGATCATCCACAGCAGCGGATAGAGCATGACCAGGCCGAACCCGATCAGCAGCACGTGCTTGACCACCCGGCCGCCCCTGAGCGGGCGGAACAGGACGGGCAGCGGCCTACTTGGTGTCGCCATAGAAGACCCAATACTTGGACGCGAGGAAGTTCACCCCGGTGAGACCGGCGATGATGAGCAGCAGGACCCACGCCATGGCGGCCGCGTAGCCCATGTCGAAGCTCTTGAAGCCCTTGAGGTAGAGGTAGAGCGTGTTGAACATCGTGGAGTCGGCCGGCCCGCCCGAGCCGCCGCTCACGATGAACGACTGCGTGAACGACTGGAACGACTTGATGATCTCCAGCACCAGGTTGAAGAAGATGATCGGCGTCAGCAGCGGCAGCGTGATCGACCGGAACTGGCGGAACACGCCGGCGCCGTCCACCGCGGCGGCCTCGTAGTAGCTGGCGGGGATCTGCCGCAGCCCGGCCAGGAAGATGATCATGGGGGCGCCGAACGTCCAGACGTGCAGGATGATCAGCGTGCCGAGGGCGGTGTCCGGGTCGCTGACCCAGCCGGCCCCCTCGATCCCGAAGACCGCCAGCACGGCGTTGACCAGGCCCTCGGCGCCGAAGACCTTGCGCCACAGGATCGCGATCGCCACGCTGCCGCCCAGCAGCGAGGGCAGGTAGAAGATCGACCGGTAGAGCGACAGGCCGCGCAGCCCGCGGTCGAGCACCAGGGCCAGCGCGAGCGCGAAGGCCAGTTGCAGCGGCACGGAGACGACCACGTAGATCGTCGTCACCTTCAGCGAGTTCAGGTAACGGGGATCCTCGGTGAACATCTTGACGTAGTTGTCGAACCCGACCCACTTGGCCTCCTCCAGGAGGTTGTAGTCGGTGAACGACAGGTAGAGCGAGGCGACGATGGGACCGATCGTGATGACGAGCAGACCGGCGAACCAGGGCGCGAGGAACAGGTAGGCGGCCCGCGCCTCGCGGCGGGAACGTCTGGACGCACGACCGTCTCCCCGCTCGGGCGGGGTCGCGGCGTCCGGGAGTCTCACCGCCACCGAGTCAGCCATGACGGAACTCATTCGTCATCACGGACCTTCCGGCGAGATGTGAATGGATAGCGCTTTCCTATAGCTGCCAGGAAAGTTCCGTCAACCCTTTGCAGGCGTTACATCGCCGTTATCGATATATCGGCATCGTATTTTCGCTGGTGACAAGCGCTTACCATGCAGAGGTAGGACGAATATTGCTGCTATTTTGTACAACCGTTTGCAGCTCATCTGGGCGGCGCCGTCGACTCCCGCACCACCAGCCGGGTCTCCAGCGAGGTCGTGGCGCTCACCTCCTGGATCAGCAGGTCGACCGCCAGCCGCCCGGCCGCCGCCGTGGGCATGGCGACCGTGGTGAGCTTGGGACGGTTGAGCCGCCCCGGGACGATGTCGTCGATGCCCACCACGCTGACGTCCGCCGGCACGCTCAGCCCGAGCTCGCCCAGCCCCTCGACCAGGCCGATCGCCATGAGGTCGTTGTAGGCGAGCACCCCGGTCACCCCGGCCTCGCGCACCGCGGACGCGGCGGCCAGGCCGCCCTGCTCGGTGGGCGCGTTCGGCCCGAGGACGACCAGCTCGACGCCCGCCACCCGCTCGGCGGCCGTCCGGATCTCGCCGCTCGTCCAGGAGCCCGCCGGGCCGGACAGCAGCGCCACGCGGCGGTGCCCGAGCCCGGCCAGGTGCTCGACCGCCAGCCGCGCGCCGTGCCCGACGTCCATCAGCACCGTGGCGGCGCCGCGCAGCCGCCGGTTGACCACCACCAGCGGCACCCGCTCGGCCAGCCGCTCCAGCACCTTGTTCGACGAGCGCGGGCTGCACAGCACCACGCCGTCCACCTGCTTGGAGAACGCCTGGATCAGCTCCTCCTCGGCGGCCGGCTCCTCGTCGGTGTCGGCCACGAACAGGTGGTAGTCGCGCTGCCGGGCGGCGGCGTGCGCGGCCTTGATCAGCGGCGGGAAGAAGGGGTTGGCGATGTCGGCCACGATCAGGCCCAGGTTGTGGGTGCGCCCGGTCGTGAGCGCCCTGGCCGCCCTGTTGGGCCGGTACCCCAGTTCCTCGGCCACCGTCAGCACCCTGGTCCGGGTGGCGGCGTTCACCATGTGCGGCGCGGAGAACGTCCGCGACACGGTCGATACGTGCACTCCGGAAGCGCGGGCCACATCACGAATCGTCACTGTCACAGCCACTCACCCTAACGCAACCGCTTGCAGCCACCATGACAACGATGAAAGCGCTTGCCGACCGGCCAGCCATCGGCTGGCCACACATTTCTCCAGCTTAAGGCCATGGTCGAAAATCGGCTCTTGACGCCCCGCCCCGCCTGGCCCATAGGTTTGGTGCAACTGTTTGCAGTCCTGAAGGAGTCCCCCACGGTGAGCAGAGTGCTCGTCACCGGCAGCGCCGGACGCCTCGGCCGCAGCGTCGTCACCACGCTCGCCGCCGCCGGGCACGAGGTGATCGGCGTGGACCAGGCCCCCGGCACGCCGGTCGAGGCCGCCGCGACGGCACCGGCCGACCTCACCGACACCGGCCAGGCATACGAGGTCGTCGCCCGGTTCCGGCCGGAGTCGGTGATCCATCTGGCCGCCATCGCGACGCCGTTCAGCCGGCCGGAGTCAGTGATCTTCCAGGTGAACACCCGGCTCGCGTTCAACATCTGCGCGGCCTCGGTGGAGCTGGGCGTGTCCGGCGTGGTCGTGGCCAGCAGCCCCACGGTGATCGGGTACGGCGCGCCCGGCGGCTGGCGGCCGTCGTACCTGCCGATCGACGAGGAGCACCCGGCGCTGCCCTGGAACGCCTACAACCTGTCCAAACTGGTGGCCGAGCAGACCATGCGGACGTTCGCGCGGGCGGGCCGGACGAAAATGGCGGCCGTCCGGCCGTGCTTCGTCATCCCGCCCGAGGAGTGGGCGGGCGCGCCCACGCAGTCGGGACACACCGTCAGGGAGCGGCTCGACCAGCCGGAGATCGGCGGCGTCTCGCTGTTCAACTACATCGACGCGCGCGACGCGGGCGAGCTGTTCGCCGTGCTGGTCGCGGCGTTGCCCGAGCTGCCGGGCGGCGAGGTCTTCTTCGCATGCGCGGCCGACGCCCTGGCCAGGAAACCGCTGGCCGACCTGCTCCCGCAGGCGGTGCCGGGCACCGAGGAGCTGGCGGCGGCCCTCACCGGCACCGCGCCCGCCTTCTCCACGGACAAGGCGCGCCGCCTGCTCGGCTGGGAGCCCAAGCGAAGCTGGCGAACCGAACTCAAGGAACCCGAATGAATCTCAGCGGTGTGCTGTTCTTCCCCGTCACCCCCTTCGACGCCGGCGGCGCGCTCGCCGAGCAGGTGCTGGCCGAGCACATCCGGCAGGGCATGGCGCACGGCCCCGGCGGCGTGTTCGTGGCCTGCGGGACCGGCGAGTTCTCCGCCCTGTCGGAGGCGGAGCACGCGCGGGCCGTCCGGGTGGCGGCCGAGGTGGTGGACGGGCGGGTGCCGGTGTTCGCCGGGGCGGGCGGCCCGATCGGCGCGGCGTTGAACCAGGCGCGGGCGGCCCGCGCGGCGGGCGCCGACGGCCTGCTGCTCATGCCTCCCTACCTGACGCAGGGTCCGGCGAGCGGCTTCGCCGCGTACGTGGCCGCCGTCGCCGCCGAGCTGCCGGTGATCGTCTACCAGCGCGGCCCGGTCGTGCTCGCCCCGGACGCCGTGGTCGAGCTGGCCGGCGTCCCCGGCGTGATCGGGCTCAAGGACGGGCTCGGCGACATCGACCGCATGCAGCGGACCGTCCTCGCGGTCCGCGAGAAGCACCCGGACTTCCTGTTCTTCAACGGCCTGCCGACCGCCGAGCTGACCATGCCCGCCTACCGCGGCATCGGCGTCGACCTGTACTCCAGCGCGGTCTTCGCCTTCGCCCCCGAGATCGCCGTGGCGTACCTGAACGGCGACGAGCGGCTGCTGACCGAGTTCTACGCGCCGCTGGTCCGCCTGCGCGACAAGGTGCCCGGCTACCCGGTGGCCCTGGTCAAGGCCGGCGTACGGCTGCGCGGCCTCGACGTCGGCCCGGTGCGCCCGCCGCTGGTCGACGTGGCCGAGGACCACCTGGCCGAGCTCGACGCGCTGATCAGGTCCGGGCTCGCCCTGGCGGCCTCGTGATCACCGGCCTGCGGACCGAGCTGCGCACGGTCCCCCTGCCCCGCCCGTGGGGCCCGGACGTGCCGGCCAACCACGTGATCGTCTGCCACGTGACGCTGGCGGACGGCCGCACCGGCACCGGGTTCTCCTGGACGCCGCAGATCGGCGCGCACGCCGTGCGGGCCCTGCTGGAGCACGACCTGCGCGCGGCGCTGATCGGCCTGCCCGCGCATCCCGAGCCGGTGTGGGACCGGTTGTGGCGGCACCTGCGCGAGGCCGGCCCCGGCGGGATCACCACGGTCGCGCTGGCCGGGATCGACCTGGCGCTGTGGGACCTGCGCTGCGGCGACGCCGGGCTGGCCGACGTGCTGGGCCGGCGCCGGGAGCAGGTCCCGGTCTACGGCAGCGGCGTCAACCTGCACTACTCCCTGGAAGAGCTGACCGATCAGGCGCGGCGCTGGGTGGCCGCCGGGTACCGCGGCGTCAAGATCAAGGTCGGCCGTCCCGACCTGGCCGACGACGTGGCCCGGGTGGCCGCCGTACGCGAGGTGATCGGGCCCGACCGGCTGCTGATGATCGACGCGAACCAGCGGTGGGACCTCCACCGGGCCAGGCGCGCCCTGTCCGCGCTGCGCGAGTTCGACCTCCACTGGATCGAGGAGCCGCTGCCCGCCGACGACGTGGCCGCGCACGTCGAGCTGCGCCGCTCGACCGACGTGCCGGTCGCGGTGGGCGAGAACGTCTACACCGTCTACGGCTTCCGCGACCTGCTCGCCGCGGGGGCCTGCGACGTCGTCCAGCCGAACGTGGTGCGCGTCGGCGGCGTCACGCCGTTCCTGCGGATCGCGGAGCTGGCCAGGGCGTTCGACGTGCCGGTCCATCCGCACCTGCTGGGCGAGGTGTCCGGGCAGCTCGCCATGGCGCTACCGCTGCCGCCGCTGGCCGAGGACGTCGAGGACGCCTCCTTCGCCCGGCTGGGGCTGCTGGCCGAGCCGTACCCGGTGCAGGTCGAGGACGGCGTGCTGCGCGTGGGCGGCCACGCGGGACTGGGGTTGCGATGGGCGTGAGGACGGATCCCGTGAAGGTCGTCCTGGCCGGGGCGACCGGGCACGGGCGGCATCACCTGGACAACCTGCGCAGGCTCGCGGCCACCGGGCTGGTCGAGCCGGCCGGGATCTGCGACGTGCGGCCGGTGGAGCTCGACGGCGGCCCCCTGCCGCAGTCGGCGGACCTGGGCGAGCTCATCGCCGCCACCGGCGCGGAGATCACGATCGTCTGCACGCCGATCCACACGCACGCCGACCTCGCGGTCACGGCGTTGCGCGCCGGGTCGCACGTGCTGCTGGAGAAGCCGCCCGCGGCAAGTCGCGAGGCGCACGCGCGGATCGCCGCGGCGGTGGCCGAGACCGGGCTGGCCTGCCAGGTCGGCTTCCAGAGCCTCGGCTCGCGGGCGGTCCCGGCGCTGCGCGACCTGATGGCGAGCGGCGCGCTCGGCCGCATCCGCGGCATCGGCGGCGCGGGCGCGTGGGAGCGGCCCTCGTCGTACTTCAGCCGCTCGTCCTGGGCCGGACGGCGCAGGCTGCACGGCGCGGACGTGGTGGACGGCGCGCTCACCAACCCCTTCGCGCACGCCGTCGCGACCGCGCTCGCCCTGGTGGACGGCCCGGTCGAGGCGGTCGAGACCGAGCTGTACCACGCCCATCCGATCGAGGCCGACGACACCTCCTGCCTGCGCGTCCGGATCGCGGGCGGGCCGGTGATCACGATCGCGGTGTCGTTGTGCGCGACCGGCCGCACCGAGCCGTACCTGGTGGTGCACGGGGAGGCGGGGCGGGCGACGCTCACGTACACGCTGGACGAGCTGCGCGTCGAGCGGGCCGACGGCTCGGTGGAGACCACCGTGCACGAGCGCGACGGGCTGCTGGAGAACCTGGTCGCGCACATCCGCACGGGGGGCGAGCTGCTCGTCCCGCTCTCCCGCACCGAGACGTTCACCCAGGTCCTGGACGCGGTTCGGCTGGCTCCCGAGCCACTGCCCATCGCCGAACGGCACCAGGTCGTGGAGCGCGACGGCGGCGGCGCGGTCACCCACCGGTTCCTGCCCGGCATCGCCGAGCTGACCGCGCGCAGCGCCGCGGAGCTGGCGCTCTACTCCGAGCTCGGCGCGCCGTGGACGAAGGTGCGGCTGCGGGTGGCGGGCACGCCGGTCGCGGCCTACGAGTGGCGGCCCGACCCGCCCGCCACCGACTCGCCGCGGCCGTACCTGCATCCGGTGCGCACGCTGGGCGGCGTCACCGTCACCGAGGTGCGTCCCGACGACCACGTGCACCACCTCGGCGCCGGCGTGGCGATCGCCGACCTGGGCGGCGCGAACTTCTGGGGCGGCCGCACCTACGTCAGGGGCCGGGGACCGGCCTGGCTGGACGACCACGGCAGGCAGCGGCACGTCGCGTTCACCCGGCTGGCCGACGACGGCTTCACCGAGGAGCTGGAGTGGATCGGCCCCGGCGACCGGCTGATCGCCCGCGAGCGGCGCACGGTCACCGCCCGGCCGGTCGGCGGCGCGTGGGCCCTCGACCTCGCGTTCACGCTGACCAACCTGACCGGCTCGCCGCTGGAGGTCAACAGCTCGGCCACCAAGGGCCGGGCCGGCGCGGGCTACGGCGGGTTCTTCTGGCGCGCGCCCGGCGCCTCGACCGGCCGGGTGACCTTCCCCGGCGAGGAGGAGGCCGTGCACGGCAGCCGGGGCCGCTGGGTGGCCATGGCCGGGACCGGGCCCGACGGGCGGGACTGGACGCTGGTGTTCGTGCAGGCCGACGACGACCCCTGGTTCGTGCGGGTGGCGGAGTATCCCGGGGTCGGACAGGCGCTCGCGTGGGACCGTCCGCTCGTCGTCGAGGACACGCTGACCAGGCGGGTCGTCACGGTCGTGGCCGACGGGCGGCTCGACGGGCCGTCGGCGTCGGCGCTGGCCGCCGCCGTCGGGACGATGATCGGGGAGCGCACCGCCTGACACCCGCTCTTCGGTAAGCCCTCATTCCCGGTTTCCCGGCGGTTCGGCGGGCCGCGGTTAGGGTGCGGAGTCTGTGAACGCCCCCGTCATCGCCCGGCCCGCCACCGCCAGGGACCCGTTCTTCGACAACGCGAAGTACCTGGCCATCGTGCTGGTCGTGTGCGGTCACCTGATCGAGGACCAGCGCGACGCGCCGCTCGCCCACGCCCTGTACTTCTACGTGTACGTCTTCCACATGCCGCTATTCATCGTGCTTAGTGGCTATTTGTCCCGAAATTTCACTTTTTCGGGGGGCAAGGCGCGCAAGCTCATCTCCACCCTCGCCGTCCCCTACCTGATCTTCGAGCTGGCCTACTCGATCCCCCGCCCGATCCTGTACGGCAAGTTCGAGCTGAGCCTGCTCGACCCGTACTACCTCACCTGGTTCCTGCTCTCGCTGTTCCTGTGGCGGCTGTCCACGCCGGTGTGGCAGCAGCTCAGGTGGCCGCTCGCGGTCGCGGTCGCGCTGTCCCTGCTGACCGGGCTCGACCGGTTGCCCGGCGAGCTGGCCATGAACCGCACGTTCGCGCTGCTGCCGTTCTACGTCCTCGGCCTGATGTTGCGGCCCGAGCACTTCGCCCGGCTGCGGCGGCCCTCCATGCGGCTGGCCGGGTTCTGCGTGCTGGGGCTGGGGCTCGCGGTCGCGCTGCTGGTGCACGAGCGGGTGCCGACCGAGTGGATCAGGTGGCGGCACTCCAACGCGGCCATCGGCGTGGACGACCTCACCGGCACCGCGATCAGGCTGGGGCTGCTGGCGGCGGGGGCGGTGCTGGTGGCGGCGTTCCTGGCGGTCACCCCGGCCCGGCGCACCTGGTTCAGCGGGCTGGGCTCGGCCACCATGTACGCGTACCTGCTGCACGGGTTCGTGGTGAAGGGCGCCGAGCGGCTCGGCCTGGGGCTGCCGCTGTCACTCCTGCTGGGCGTCCTGACCGCCACCCTGCTGTGCACGCCCTGGGTGCGCGGGCTGTTCCGGTGGGCCGTCGAGCCCCGTATGACCTGGGCCTTCACCCCGCTCCGCCGTCCCGCCTGACTCGTGCCTGAGCAGCCGCAGCGCGCCCCTGGACAGCGCGACCAGGATGTCGGCGCACTCGTCCAGGTCGGGGTAGCGGCCTTCCAGGTGACCCACGGCCAGGGCGTTCGTGGCCGCGTTGACGCCCTCGGCGATCATCTCCAGGCGGCGCCGGTCCCGTTCGTCTCCGGCCGTGTGGCCGAGCGCGGCCAGGTCGGCCGCGTGGTGCTCGCGGTAGGCCGCGGCCGTACGGGCGGCGAAGTCGCGCAGCGAGGAGGACGGGTCGTGCCGCGCGCGCAGCTGGATGCGCAGCAGCTCGGGGTGGCGGCAGATCGCCTCCAGCGGGATGCGGAAGGTGTCGCGGTGGCGTTCGAGGTCGCCGGGCGCCTCGCGGGCCCTGCGCCGGGCCTCCCGCATCGCGCCGCGCAGCCGGTCGCCGCCCTCCTCGGCGAGCACCAGCAGCAGCTCCTGCATGTCCTTGAAGTGCACGTAGAAGCTCGACTGCGCGATGCCGGCGGCCTTGGCGACCTTGCCGGTGGTCAGGCCGGTCTCCCCCTCCTCGTCGAGGATGGTCAGGGCCGCCCTGATCAGCCTGCGCCGGGTCAGGTCCTTCGCCTCGCTCCTGCTGAGCGGTGTGCTGGTCACGATCGCCTCACGGGACTTGTGTGTGATTTCACCGATAGTACTATCGGTGAAATCGCCGAAGGAGAGTCATGGCCATCGATTTCACTCTCGCCCCCGAGCACGAGGAGATCCGCAGGCGGGTCAGGTCCTTCGTCCAGGAGACCGTGATCCCCGCGATGTCCGGCGTGGAGGAGGGCGACCGGGACGCCTACCTTCGCACGATCTTCGAGCTGCGCCGCCTGGCCAGGGCCGAAGGGCTGTGGCTGCCGCACATGCCGAAGGAGTGGGGCGGCATGGGCCTCGGCCACGTCGAGCTGGCCATGGTGCAGTCGGAGGCGGCCAAGACCCGCATCGGCCCGTGGGTGCTCAACTGCCAGGCCCCCGACGAGGGCAACATGCACACGCTGCTCCACTGGGCGGACGACGAGCAGAAGGAGAAGTACCTGCGGCCGCTGCTGGACGGCGTCCAGATGTCGTGCTTCGCGATGACCGAGCCCGAGGTCGCCGGGTCCGACCCGACCCTGATCCGCACCGAGGCGGTCAAGGACGGCGACGAGTGGGTGATCAACGGCCACAAGTGGTTCATCTCCAACGCCCGCCGGGCGAGCTTCGCCATCCTCATCGCGCGCACCGAGAAGGACGTGCCCGAGGGCTCGCGCGGCGCGAACACGGCCTTCCTGGTGGACCTGCCCAACCCGGGCTGGAAGGACGTGCGCGAGGTCGAGACGATGCACGGCTCGACCGGCCACAGCGAGATCGTGATCGAGGACCTGCGGCTGCCCGACAGCGCGATCCTCGGCGGCCGGGGCAACGGCCACCGGCTGGGCCAGTACCGGCTGGGCCCGGCGCGGCTCGCCCACTGCATGAGGTGGATCTCGCAGGCCGAGACGGCCCTGGACATGATGGTGGACCGGGCGCTCAACCGCTACAGCCACGGCTCGCTGCTGGCCGAGAAGCAGGGCGTGCAGTGGCTGATCGCCGACTCGGCCATGGAGCTGTACCAGTGCAAGCTGATGGTGCTGCACGCCGCCTCGAAGATCGACCGGGGCGAGGACTTCCGTACGGAGGTGTCGATGGCCAAGCATTTCGTGGCGAACAGCCTCAACCGCATCGTCGACCGGGCGATCCAGGTGCACGGCGCGCTCGGCTACTCCACCGACACGCCGCTGGCGAGCATGTTCCAGCACGCCCGCTGGGCCCGCTTCGCCGACGGCGCCGACGAGATCCACCAGATGCGCATCGCCGAGCGCACGATCGCGGCCTACCAGGCGACCGGTTCGACGAGCGCGGCGACCGGCGGCCTGCCGCTATAGCGCAAGATATCCCCGCATGACAGGCTGCCAGCGGTTGGCCGGGACGCCCCGGAGCGCGGCCACCGCCAGGCAGTACTTGCTCACGCTGACCGGCCGCACCCCCAGCCCGCGCAGCACCCGGTCCACCAGCGCCCGCCCGTCGGCCGACTTCGACTCCAGCAGCACCCGGTCGCGGCGGGCCGGCACCCGGTGGCCGCCGTCGTGGCAGAGCAGGCCGGTGTCGCAGGTCAGCCGGGACTGCCCGGCCCGGTCGACGAGCGTGACCCGCCGGTAGTCGGTGGACAGCACGGGCCCGAGCGCGTCGGGCACGACGACGCTCAGCTCGCTGCTCAGCGTGTCGCCGACGAACTCCATGGCCTCGGTGGTCAGCTCGCCGGCCGGCGCGGCGTCGTACGGGATGCGGTGTTTGTCGGTGTTGCCGCGGGCGCCGTTCAGCTTCAGCTCCAGCCACCGGCCGCCCCCGTCCAGGTACGTACGGGTGCGCAGCTTGAAGCGGCGCCGCCGGTCCTGCCGGTGCTGGCGGAAGGTCAGCAGGTCGGGCGTGTCGAAGTAGGTCGAGGTGTAGCGGAACTGGCGCAACGCCCCGATCCGCAACACCGAGAGCCGGTCGCCCAGCTCGGCCACGAGCTCGGCCATGGCCGGGACGCCGACCACGTACTTGTGGTCCACCCGGCTCATCAGCTGCGGCACGTCGTCCAGCCCGACCGGCGGCAGCCCGGCCGCGACGCCGGCCATCAGCGCGCCGGCGTCCCTCATCGGGCCACCTCGGCGATCTGGAAGCGCACGTCCACCACGGTCACGTCGCGCACGTAGTCCACCTGGGTGACGACGCAGTGCAGGACGCGGCCCCGCAACCGGCTCTCCAGGTCGGCCCTGAGCAGCTCGGGGTCGGCGTGCACGACGTCCAGCGTCACGACCTGCTGCCTGGTGCGGCCCAGCAGGCGGGGGTGGTCGGCGACATGCACGACGGCCAGCAGCACGCCGTCCAGGAGCAGCGCGGTCAGCGGGAGCTGGGAGGCGATGCCGTTCACCAGCCCGAGGACGATCGCCACGAAGTAGTAGGCGATCTCCTGCTGGGTGATCTCGCTGGACCGCAGCCGGATGATCGACAACACCCCGAACAGCCCGAACCCGACCGCCAGGTCCACCCGCTGGACCAGCAGCAGGGAGACCACCGCGAAGATGCCCACGTTCAGCGCCACGTAGGCGAACAGCAGGTCGCGCCGGTGGTGTCGCCGGTAGTACAGGCCGTAGGCGAGGACGGTGATCGCCGCCAGGTCCATCGCCAGTCCGGCCGTCACGGTGTCTTGCCCCTCGTTGTCATGTCCACCAGCCTGCGGCGCGCCGGTGAGGGAGCCGTGAGGCGCCCATTAGGCGGCTCTCATCCGGTAGCCCGTGCCGCGCACGGTCTCGATGCGGTCGGGGCCGATCTTCCTGCGCAGGTAGCGGACGTAGACGTCCACGACGTTCGAGCCGGGGTCGAAGTCGAAGCCCCAGACGTGGCTGAGCAGCTGCTCGCGGGTCAGCACCTGGTCGGGATGCCGGCAGAAGATCTCCGCCAGCGCGAACTCCCTGGTGGACAGGTCCACCACGCGGTCGCCGACGTGCGCCCGCCGGGTCCGCAGGTCGAGCGCCAGGTCACCGACGCGCAGCACGGTCGGCTCGGGCGTGCGGTCGGCCCGCAGCCGCAGCCTGACCCGGGCGAGCAGCTCCTCGAAGGCGAAGGGCTTGGCGATGTAGTCGTCGGCGCCCCCTTCGAGCCCGGCGACCGTGTCGGTCACGCCGCCCCGGGCGGTCAGGATGATCACCGGGATGGCCACCTTCGACTCCCGCAGCCGCCGCAGCACGGTGAACCCGTCGCTGAGCGGCAGCCCGATGTCGAGCAGCAGCAGGTCGAACCCGCCCGAACCGGCCAGGTCGTAGGCCGCGACGCCGTCCGCGACCACGGCCGTGACGAAGCCGTTCCCGCGCAGGCCCTTCTCCAGGAAGGCCGCGATCCTGCTCTCGTCCTCGGCGATCAGGATCCGGTTCATGCCCTGGCCAGCGGCAACGTCATCACGAAACAAGCGCCCCCCGCCGGGACGTCCGCCACTCTCACACCGCCTCCGTGCGCCTCGGCGATCGACCTGACGATCGCCAGCCCCAGTCCTGCCCCGTCGTGCCCGCCCGTACGTCCCGCGCCCCTGACGAACCGGCGGAAGATGCGCTCCCGGTCGGCGGGCGCGACGCCCGGCCCGCTGTCGCGCACCCACAGCTCGGCCCGCCCGTCCCGCACGGCCGACCCGACCGCGATGAGATCGTCGTCCATGGTGTGCCGGACGGCGTTCACCACCAGCTGCATGAGCGCCTGCGTGAGCCGTTGCCGGTCGGCCGGGATCCGCGCCTCGGCCACCTGGTCGACCCGCCACCGCCGGTCGCCCAGCGGCCGGGCCTTGGCCACCACGCTCACCGTCAGGTCGGCCAGCTCGACCTCCTCGACCGCGAGGAAGCCGGGCTGCTCGGCCTTGGCCAGGGTGAGCAGGTCGTCCACGATCCGGTTCATGCGGCCCAGCTCGTCGGTGACCAGGGCGAGCGTCTCCGCCCGTTCGGCCGGGTCGTCCCCCATCAGCTCCAGGTGCCCGCGGATGACCGTGATGGGGGTGCGCAGCTCGTGTCCCGCGTCGTCCACGAACGTCCGCTGGACGGCGAAGGAACGTTCCAAACGATCCAGCATGTGGTTGAACGTGGCGGCCAGCGCGGCCACGTCGTCGTCGCCGGTCACCTTGAGCCTGCGGGTGAGGTCGGCCGAGTCGCTGATCTGCTCGGCCGTCTGGCTCACCAGCCGCACCGGGGCCAGCACCCGCCCCGCCACGAACCATCCCGCCGCCCCCGCCAGAGCCAGCGCGGCCAGCGCCGACAGCCCGAGCACGCCGACCGCGTCCACGATCTCGCCCCGGTGGCGGTCGTAGAAGACGGCGGCGACGAAATGGCCGGGACGGGGGTCGGCCGCCACCCTGACCGGGATGACGGCGTACCTGACCGTGCCCTCGACGCTCTCGGTGTCGCCGTAGGCGGGTCTGGTGGCCGCGGCCAGCACCTTGACCAGCTTCTCGTCGGTGTCGAGCCGGGCCGGGGGCGTGACGGCGGTGATCCGGTCGGCCCGGCCGCCCACCATGGTGAAGAAGGTCTCCCAGCGGTCGGGCGCGTTGATCGCCAGATAGCCGGTGAGCAGCTCCCGCACGTCGGAGACCGGCCGGCCGGTACGGGGATCGTGGGCGGTGGCGGCGTACCTGCGCAGCTTCTCGGCCTCGTTGGTGAACTCCAGGTTCATCCGGTCGTCGAGGCGGGCGAGCAGGACGGTCCAGGTCGCGAAGATCGAGACTGTCAGGGCCAGACCGACGACGGCGAGCATCCAGCCCACGATCCGGGCGCGGGCACTCACCCGCATCCGGCTCCCCGCTCAGTCGTCGCCATCGTCACCTTCGTCATCGTCATCGTCATCGTCATCGTCGCGGTCGTCTTCGTCGTCGTCATCGTCGTCTCCGCCGGCCCAGGCGCGATGGTGGTCTTCGTCGCCATCATCATCGCCGCCTCCGGGCTTCGGCGCGGGTGGCTTGACGGGTTCGGCCTCGGTTCCCGGCGACGCGAACGGCCGAACGTCGCCGGCCGACGTCCCCGGCGAGGTCGAGACCGTGACGGACTCCCCCAGATCGGGCCCGTCGTCGGCCGCCCGTACCCACCCGGCCGAGAGGAACCCCGCCGCCGTCAGCGCTACGAGAATGAGCATCACGCGTTTCATGAGGTAGAGCGTCCGCCGCTCGGAGGAGACCATCCTGAGGCCAGGATGAGGAAGCTCTCATCCCTTCCCATCCAGCCCGTCGTCATTAGAATCATGTTCTGATACCGGCTGGTCGGTCAGGAGGTCTTCATGAGGGTGCGGGACAAGGTGATCGTCGTGACGGGCGCGGCCGGCGGCATCGGACGCGCGATGGCCCTGCGCTTCGCCGCCGAGGGAGCAGCCGGGCTCGTGCTGGCCGACCTGGACGAGCCCGGCGCGAGGGCCGTGGCCGACGAGATCGGCGACCGAGCGGTGGCCGTACGCGCGGACGTCTCCGTCGAGTCCGAGGTGGCCGCGCTGGCCGAGCCCACCCCCTTCGGCCCCGTGGACGTGTTCTGCTCCAACGCCGGCATCATCGGCGGCTCCGGCCTCGACGCCCCCCTCCAGGAATGGACCTCCCTGTACGCGGTCAACGTCCTGGCCCACGTGCACGCCGCCCGCGCCGTCATCCCCGGCATGGTCGCCCGCGGCGGCGGCTACCTGCTGAACACCTGCTCGGCGGCCGGCCTGGTGAGCTGCCCCGGCGACGCGCCGTACGCCGTCACCAAGGCCGCGGCCATCGCCTTCGCCGAGTGGGTGGCCATCCACCACGCCGCGCAGGGCATCAAGGTCAGCGTGCTGTGCCCCCAGGGCGTGCGTACCGGGATGCTGGAACGCGGCGTCGAGGAGGACCACCTGACGGCGCGCGCCGTGGGGGCGTCGGGCGCGATCCTCGACCCCGCCGACGTGGCGACCGCCGTGATCGACGGCCTGGCCGCCGAACGTTTCCACATCCTGCCCCACCCCGAGGTGGCCGACTTCTACCGCCGCAAGGCCGAGGCCCCGGACAGATGGCTAGCCGGAATGTCCAACTTCATCACCACCCTCCAATCCACCCCGACCGACTGACCACGAGCCGCCTCCCCCGCACCCCAGACCTCGCCCCCCGCACCCCGCACCCCGCACCCCGCACCCCGCACCCCGCACCCCGCACCCCGCACCCCGCACCCCGCACCCCGCACCCGACAAGCGCTCCCACAAGGCGCTCTCCCTCGCCGTCGCCCTTCGCGAAAGGCCCGACCTGACCATGGACCAGCAGCTCACCCGGACCGCCCGCCAAGCCTGGCGCCGCCTGGAACCCGTCCACGGGATGATCTACTTCGTCCCCGAGGCCACCACCCGGTACGCCGCCCTCGGCCTCACCGGCATGTCCGGATATTTCACCTCACGCTCCGCCCCCTTGGGCCCCGCCCCCGCCGACCTCGTCATCGCCACGTTCTACAACTTCAACCCCGACCTCGTACGCCGCTCCCTCCCCTGGGACAAGGTCACCCCCGCCCAGGTCCTGCAAGCCCGCCGCGAAGCCGCCGCCGAAGCCCTCCGCCGGGCCGCCGTCCACGAACTTCCCGACCTCGTCCCCGTACTCACCCTGGCCAGGCGCGCCGCCGAGGCCGCCTGCGACCACCCCCAGGGCCGCCCCCTGTTCGCCGCCCACGCCGCCCTCCCCTGGCCCGACGACCCCCTCCTCCAGCTCTGGCACGCCCAGACCCTCCTGCGCGAGTTCCGCGGCGACGGCCACGTGGCGACACTGCTGGCCGAGGGCATCACCGGCCTCGAAGCCCTCGTCCTGCACGCGGCCAGCGGCGAGGTCGCCAAGCCGTTCCTCACCATGAGCCGCGCCTGGCCCCCGGACCAGTGGGCCCACGCCGAGACCACCCTCCGCACCCGCGGCCTCCTGACCCCCGGCAACGACCTGACCCCCGAAGGCAAGTCCCTGCGCCACCACCTCGAAACCCGCACGGACGCCCTGGCGATGCCCGCCTACGGCGCCCTGGGCGAACCCGGCTGCGAACGCCTCGCCGACCTCGCCCGCCCCTTCGGCCGCCGGATAGTGGACGCCGGCCTCCTCAAGCTCACCTGATCACCTGCGCCCCCGTCGGCGCCCGATCTACGCTGATCCTCCCGATCCAGGATCCAAGGTCCAGGCGCCAGGAAACAGGAGGCAGCGACCCGTGCCCGACACCCCCGTCCCCGGCCTGTACGACTCGCTGCTCACCCGCAGGCTCCAGGAGCGCGCGGCCGGCTGGCGGGACGCGGATCACCTCGTCGAGATCTCCCCCGTCGACAAGGAGGAGGTCAGCCACCTGCTGGGCCGGTTCCTGGGCGAGACGGCCACCCGGGCGTTCGCCGCGCTCAAGGACCCGGAGGAGCAGGTGCGGCTGGCCAACCGGCTGCTCGGCCTGCTCGCGGACGCCGAGGTGGAGGTCGTCTCCGACGGGCCCGCCCGCCTGCTGTCCGTCGTCAGGAACGAACCCGGCGCGGCCGCCCCCGCCAGGCCGCTGACGTCGCTCTCCGAGGCGGCCCTGCTCACCAACGCCCGCGAGGACCCCAACCTGGCCCACGAGCTGGCCACCGAGCTGGCCAGCGCCGACCGGGTCGACCTGCTGTGCGCGTTCGTCAAGTGGTCGGGGCTGCGCATCCTCGAACGTCCGCTGGCCGAGCTGGGGCGGCGCGGCGTGCCGGTGCGGGTCATCACCACGACCTACATGGGCGCGACCGAACGCCGGGCGCTCGACCGGCTGGTCCGCGACTTCGGCGCCGAGGTCCGCGTCGGCTACGAGCAGAACTCGACCCGGCTGCACGCGAAGGCGTGGCTGTTGCGCCGCCGTACGGGCTTCGACACCGCGTACGTCGGCAGTTCGAACCTGTCACGCGCAGCCCTGCTGGACGGGCTGGAATGGAACGTTCGCCTGTCGTCGGTGACGACACCTCGGCTGCTGGACAAGTTCGAGGCGACCTTCGACTCCTACTGGAACCGTCCCGAGTTCGAGCCGTACGACCCCGAGACGGACGGCGGCCGGCTGGACGAGGCGCTGTCCCGGTCGCAGAGCGGTGAACGGCTCTTCGACATCCCGGCCCTGGTCCCGCACCCCTTCCCGCACCAGCGGGAGATGCTGGAGGACCTCGATGTCGAAAGGACCGTCCACGACCGGCACCGGAACCTGCTGGTGGCCGCGACCGGCACCGGCAAGACCGTCGTCGCCGCGTTCGACTACCGCAACCTGCAACGGCGTCTCGGCCGCCGGCCGGCCCTGCTGTTCGTGGCGCACCGCAGGGAGATCCTGGCCCAGGCCATGCACACCTACCGGCAGGTGCTGGCCGTCCCGGACTTCGGCGAGCTGCACGTCGGCGACGAACGTTCCCGGCAGTGGCGGCACGTCTTCGCCTCGGTGCAGTCCCTCAGCAGGATCATCGACACCTTCGCCCCCGACCATTTCGACGTGGTCGTCATCGACGAGTTCCATCATGCGGCCGCCCGCACGTACCGCCAGATCATCGGCCGGCTCCGGCCCAAGGAGCTCCTGGGCCTGACCGCCACCCCCGAACGCGCGGACGGCACCTGGGTGCAGGACGAGTTCTTCGACGGGCGCATCGCCTCGGAGCTGCGCCTGTGGGACGCCCTCGACGCCGACCTGCTCTGCCCGTTCCACTATTTCGGCATCAACGACGAGACCGACCTCAGCACGGTGAAGTGGTCGCGCGGCTCCTACGACCTCGCGACGCTGGACAACGTCCTCACCGGCGACACCGCGCGGGCGCGGCTGGTGTTCAACGCGCTCCTGGACAAGGTCAGCGACCCGGCGGCGGTGCGTGGGCTCGGATTCTGCGTCTCGGTGGGACACGCGCGCTTCATGGCCGACTTCTTCACCAGGGCGGGGCTGCCCTCGCGGGCGGTGGACAGCGGCACCGACGACCGGTCGCGCAAGGACGCGCTGAAGGCCCTGCGCGAGGGGAAGGTCACCTTCCTGTTCGCCGTGGACCTGTTCAACGAGGGCCTCGACGTTCCGGACGTCAACACCCTGCTCCTGCTGCGTCCGACCGAGAGCGCCACCGTCTTCCTGCAGCAGCTCGGCCGCGGCCTGCGCCGCACGCCCGACAAGGACGTGCTGACCGTCCTCGACTTCGTCGGCCGGCACCGCAAGGAGTACCGCTTCGGCAACCGGTTCCAGGCGCTCACCGGCTTCGTCCGAGGGCGGCTGGAGACGCAGGTCAGGAACGACTTCCCGCTCCTGCCGTCGGGCTCGCAGATCGTCCTGGACCGGGTCACCAAAGACCGCCTGCTCGACGAGCTGCGGATCCATCTGAGCGCGACGGTCACCATGGTCACGCAGGAGATCCGGTCGCTCGCCGAGACGTCGCTGGTGAAGTACCTGGAGGCGAGCGGCCGCGACATCGACGACCTGTACCGCAACCGCCGCTACTGGACCGACCTGCTGCGCCGGTCCGGCCTGGTCACCGCCCCCGCCTCCGCGCTGGAGAACGCGCTGGGCCGCCGGATCCGCGCCCTGCTCCACGTCGACGACCGCCCGCGGGCCGCCGCGTACGCCGACCTGCTGCGTCCCGACGGGCCCCGGCACGACGACTGCCCGCCGATCACACAGGCGTTCGCCCGCATGTTGTTCTTCTCCTTCTGGCGGGACGGCGGCGGCTTCGCCTCCTACGACGAGGGCCTGGACCGGTTGCGCGCCGAGCCGGACCTGTGCGCGGAGATCCTGGAGGTCCTCGCCTACGGCGTGGAGCGCCCGCGCCATGTGACCAAGCCCCTTCCCGCGACGCTCGCCGGCGTGCCGCTGGTTGTCAACGGCCACTACTCGGCCGACGAGGTCCTGGCCGCTCTGGGCTGGGCGAGCCTCGGCGGTTCGGTACCCGCCACCATGCGGGAGGGCGTGGCGTGGTGCCCGGCCACCCACTGCGACGCCCTCTTCGTCACCCTGCGCAAGAACGAGAAGGAGTTCTCCCCGCAGACCATGTACCGGGACTACGCCCTGACCCCGGCGCTCTTCCACTGGGAGTCCCAGAACCGGACCGGTGCGGGGTCGGCCACCGGCCTGCGCTACCAGAGGCATGAGCACACCGGCAGCCACGTCCTGCTGTTCACCAGGGAACGCACGGAGAACGACCGTCGTCATCCCGAGCCGTACGTCTTCCACGGCACCGCCCGCTACGTCGAGCACAAGGGCGAACGCCCGATGGCCGTCACCTGGAGGCTGGACGAGGAGATGCCCGCGGACCTGTTCCGGCGCGCGGCCATCGCCGGCTGACCGCCGTAGCCCGTCGGAAAGGGGTGATCTGGGCAGAGCATGACGTTACCGATACCCCGTCAGGGGAAGATCGCCGGACATGTCGGAGACACCACCACCCCAGAGCCAGCCGTACCCGGGCCGTACGAGCGACATGTCGCCCGAGCCGCGCGACGAGATGCGCGGCTACGAGGGCAGGGGCCTGCTGGCGGGCAAGAAGGCGCTGATCACCGGCGGTGACTCGGGCATCGGCCGGGCGGTGGCGGTGGCCTTCGCCAAGGAGGGCGCCGACGTCGCCATCGCCTACCTCGACGAGCACGACGACGCCAACCACACCCGCGGCCTGGTCGAGCAGGAGGGACGGCACTGCGTGCTGCTGCCCGGCGACCTGGGCGACCGCGACCACTGCGCGACGGTCGTGGAGCAGGCCGTCTCCGAGCTGGGCGGCCTGGACGTCCTGGTCAACAACGTGGCCTACCAGGCGCCGGTCGACTCCCTGGAGGAGCTGACGGACGAGCAGTGGGAGCACACGTTCGCGGTCAACATCCACAGCTACTACCGCGTCACCAAGGCCGCGCTGCCGCACCTGCGGGAGGGCAGCGCGATCGTGAACACCTCCTCGATCAACGGCCTGCGCGGCAACAAGACCCTCATCGACTACGCCGCGACGAAGGGCGCGATCAACGCCTTCACCTACTCGATGGCCAAGAACCTGGTCGAGCGCGGCATCAGGATCAACGCCGTCGCCCCCGGCCCGGTCTGGACGCCGCTGATCCCGGCCACGATGCCGGAGGAGAAGGTGGCGAAGTTCGGCGCGCAGGTGCCCATGAAGCGGGCCGCCGACCCCGACGAGATCGCCCCTTCGTACGTGTTCTTCGCCGCCGACCGGCTGTCCTCGTACTACACGGGCGAGGTGCTGGCCCCGATCGGCGGCGAGACGCTCCCGGGCTGACCGCGCAGGTCAGAGGTAGATCGAGCCGCCCTTCCCGAGGAACTCGGCCGCCTTGTCGGCCATGCCCGCCCGCACCTCGTGGCTGAGCTTCATCGAGCAGAACTTCGGGCCGCACATCGAGCAGAAGTGCGCGGTCTTGGCGGGCGCGGCCGGCAGGGTCTCGTCGTGGAAGGCGCGGGCGGTGTCCGGGTCGAGCGACAGGTCGAACTGGTCCTCCCAGCGGAACTCGAACCGGGCGTCCGACAGGGCGTCGTCCCACGCCTGGGCCTGCGGGTGCCCCTTGGCCAGGTCCGCCGCGTGCGCCGCGATCTTGTACGTGATCACGCCGGTCTTGACGTCGTCGCGGTTGGGCAGGCCGAGGTGCTCCTTGGGGGTGACGTAGCAGAGCATGGCGGTGCCGTACCAGGCGATCATGGCGGCGCCGATGCCCGAGGTGATGTGGTCGTAGCCGGGGGCGATGTCGGTGACGAGCGGGCCGAGGGTGTAGAAGGGCACGTCGTCGCAGAGCTCGCGCTGCAGGTCGACGTTCTCCTTGATCTTGTGCATGGGCACGTGGCCGGGCCCCTCGATCATCACCTGCACGTCGTGCGCGTGCGCGACCTTGGTCAGCTCGCCCAGCGTGCGCAGCTCGGCGAACTGGGCCTCGTCGTTGGCGTCCGCGATCGACCCGGGGCGCAGCCCGTCGCCCAGCGAGAACGTCACGTCGTAGCGGGCCAGCAGGGCGCACATCTCGTCGAAGTGCTCGTACAGGAAGCTCTCGCGATGGTGGGCCAGGCACCAGGCGGCCATGATCGAGCCCCCGCGCGAGACGATCCCGGTCTTGCGGCGGGCGGTCAGCGGCACGTGCGCCAGCCGCACGCCCGCGTGCACCGTCACGTAGTCGACGCCCTGCTCGCACTGCTCGATCAGGGTGTCGCGGTAGACCTCCCACGACAGCGACTCGGGACGCCCGCCCACCTTCTCCAGCGCCTGGTAGATGGGCACGGTCCCGACCGGGACGGGCGAGCTGCGGATGATCTGCTCGCGGGTCTCGTGGATGTTCGGCCCGGTGGACAGGTCCATGACGGTGTCGGCGCCCCACCGGGTGGCCCAGGTCATCTTCTCGACCTCCTCCTCGATCGAGGAGGTGACGGCGGAGTTGCCGATGTTGGCGTTGATCTTGACCAGGAAGTTCCGGCCGATCGCCATCGGCTCGGACTCGGGATGGTTGACGTTGGCGGGGATGACCGCCCGGCCGGCCGCGACCTCCTGCCGGACGAACTCGGGGGTCATACCCTCCCGGACGGCCACGAACTCCATCTCCTTGGTCACCACACCGCGCCGCGCCGCGCCGAGCTGGGTGACCGGCGACCCCCACGCCGAGCGGTCGGTACGCGAGGGCCCCGAGGTGTCGTAGAGCCGCACCGAGGTGCCGTTCGACAGCCTGACCTCGCGCATCGGCACCTGGAGGTCACCGATGTGGATCTTGGAAAAGCGCGCGTCGTTCATCGCGCAAACTCCCTTCGCCGGCATTATCCGGAGCAGGTTCTGGCGGTCGGCGGCTGACAGCCGTCCTCTCAGCCCGGTCCGCACCGGGCTCCCGCGTTGGTCACCGCGATCATAACCCCGCGCGTGGCAGGATCAAGGGGATGTCTGATCCCATTGCGCACACGACCGCCACCTACGACCGCATCGCGCGCCAGTTCGACGAGCAGTTCTCCGATCCGCCTCCCCCGTTCGCGGCCTTCCGCGACCGGTTCGCCTCGGCCCTGCCCGCCGGAGCCACGGTCGCCGACCTGGGATGCGGCCCGGGGCGCGAGTCGGCCTGGTTCGCCGGGCGCGGCCTGACCACCGTGGGCGTGGACCTGTCGATCGAGATGGCCAGGCTCGCCGCCGGGCGCGGCGTGCCTGCCGTTCTGGGCGATCTGCGGCGGCCGCCGCTGTCGCCGGCCTCCCTGGACGGCATCTGGTCGGCCGCGGCTCTCGTGCACGTGCCGTCCGAGCAGACCGAGCCGACGCTGCGCGCCTGGCACGAGTCGAACGTCACCCACCGCACGTGGTTCAGCGTGCTGGCGACAGCGCGCAGCTCTCCCCTGCCCTAGTCTCCAGGTCGCGCGCGAATCCGGGGCCGCGCAGCCGGGCGGTCCCGCCGCGCGCCGACGCCAGCCTGACCTCGACCGGCACGCCGTCCGCCCAGGTCACCCCGACGGTGAAGCCGCCGCGGGCGCGCAGCCCGTCGAACGAGCCCGCGCGCCAGGCGGCCGGCAGCGCGGGCAGCAGCTCGATGACGCCGGCGTGGCTCTGGAGCAGCATCTCGGCCACCCCGGCGGTCGCGCCGAGGTTCCCGTCGATCTGGAACGGCGGATGCGTGTCCCACAGGTTGGGCAGCGTGCTGGACCGCAGTTGCCCGCTCAGCATGCTCAGGGCGCGGTCGCCGTCCTTGAGCCGGGCCCAGAAGCTGACCTTCCAGGCCATGCTCCAGCCCGTGCCGCCGTCGCCGCGGGCTTCGAGGGTGGTGCGCGCCGCGGCCAGGTGCTCGGGAGCGGTGAGCTGCGTCCCGGGGTGCAGGGCGTAGAGCTGGGAGACGTGCCGGTGCCGGTCGGACGGGTCGTCGAGATCGGCCTTCCACTCCTGGAGCTGCCCCCAGGACCCGACCCGCAGCCCGGGATCGAGCCGGTCGGCCGCCGCGCGCAGCCGTCCGGCGAACTCGGCGTCCACGCCGAGCGTCCGCGCGGCCTCGGCCGTGCAGGCGAACAGGTCCCGGACGATCTGCTGCGGCATGGCCGCGCCCGCGGTGAAGTCGCCGTGCTCGGGCGAGTACGCGGGCGAGACGACGAGGCTGCCGTCACGCGCGTCGGGACACAGGTTGGCCAGCCAGAACTCGGCGGCCTCGCGCATCGCCGGGTAGGCGTGCCCGCGCAGGTAGCGCTCGTCGCCGTCGAACAGGTAGCGCTCGTAGAGCTGGCGCACCAGCCAGCCGGCGGCGTCCGGCATCCAGAACGACGTGGGCCAGTCGTGCACCCCCGTGAACCCGAACGGGTTGGTGTTGGAGTGCACCACCCAGCCCGCGGAGCCGAACATCGACCGCGCGGTCTCGCGACCGGGCGCGCGCAGCCCCGCCACGAACTCCTGGTACGGCACCGCCGTCTCGGCCAGGTTCGCCGGCTCGGCGGGCCAGTAGTTCATCTGCAGGTTGATGTTGGTGTGGTAGTCGGACTCCCACGGCGGGGAGTTGGACGCGTTCCACACCCCCTGGAGGTTGGCCGGCAGCGAGCCTGGGCGGGAGCAGGCGATCAGCAGGTACCGGCCGTACTGGAAGTACAGCGTCTCCAGGGCCCTGTCGGACGGGGTGCCGGCGCCTTCGTAGGCGGCCAGCACGCGGTCGGTCGGCAGGTCGGGCATGCGCCGGCCGAGGTCGAGGCGTACCCGGCCGAACAGCGCCCGGTGGTCGGCCTCGTGCTCGGCCCGCAGCTCCGCGTACGGCCGGCGCGCCGCCGCGTCCACCACCGCCGTGACCCGCGCCGCCGGGTCGGGGCCGCGGTAGCCGGGGTGGACGGGCGCGTAGTCGGTGGTCGCCGAGAAGACGAACACCGCGCTGTCGGCGCCCGTCACCACGACGCGGTCGCCGTCGTCCGTGCGGGTGCCGCCCTCGGTCAGCACCTGGACCTGGCCCTCGTACACCAGGCCGTTGTCGGCCAGCACGCCCCGGACGCGCAGCCGTCCGGCGTCGGCGGTCACTTCCTCCCCGCCGTCATGCGCGGTGCCGAAGCGCAACGTGAACCCCACCCGTCCCGGGCGTCCCGCCGCCAGCCTGCCGACGATGACGTGCGCCGGGTACGAGGCGAAATATTCCCTGGTGAGCACCACGCCGTCGGCGTCCTCGTACGTCACGGCGGCCACCGCGGCCTCCAGGTCGAGCGTGCGCCGGTAGCCGCCGGAGAAACCGCCGGTCACGTCGAGCAGCAACTCGCCGAAGTTCTGGTACGCCCCGAAGCCGGGAATGTGCCCCACCGTGCTGTAGGCCGGGTTCCCCAGGATCTCGGCCACCTCCTCCGGCGCCATCGAACCCCGCTCGTCGATGACCCGCCGCACCGCGTCCAGAGCACCGGGACGGTCCGTCGGCCAGTTGCCGGATCCGCAGGGCTCCGCGCTGCCCGGACCGCCGGTCCACAACGACTTCTCGTTGAGCTGGACGCGCTCGGTCGCAAGCGTCCCGAACACGCAGGCGCCGAGCGCTCCGTTGCCGATCGGAAGGACGTGTCCTTCCCAGCTGGGGGCGGGCTCGTCGTACCGGAGCGTCAGCATGGCGATCAGCCTAAGGTTTGGCGATCGCCCCTGGCGGTACGGACTCCCTCAGGGGAACTATGATGAAGATCGCCGCTGTGGCCGCGATCGTGGCTCTCACCACGATCGGACCGGCTGCCGCCTCTGGGGACGGCATCGAGCAGCAGGAAGTGAGCAAGCAGCAATACCGGACGCTGACCGCCCAGTGCCGCTACGCCGACACACAGGCCCTGCGCCAGAAGTGCAGGCAGGCGGTCAAGGACAACTACCGAATCGGCCGGCGCAACCGTTCGCTCGACTGCCGGACGTACTCCGGCGTGACGGTCTGCGGCGAACTGCTCCTCAGCAAGACCGAGCGCGCGTGCATCGACGAGTCCACCAGACAGGGCTTGGCCTATCGCCGCGCCGAAGTGGAATGTTACGTGGCCTGACCATGATCGTCGCAGGTGTCGACGGCTCGCCGACCGGACTGCTGTCCGTCGACTGGGCCGCCAAGGAGGCAGTGCTGCGCGGGGTGTCGCTGACCGTGGCCCACGTGGTGCCCGACTGGGTCTGCCATCCGATCTCCGGCCGGTACGCGGAGGTGGGAAAGTGGATGCGCGACGGCGCCAAGGAGGTGCTCGCGGCCGCCGAACGGCGGGCCCGCGAAGAGGGCGCCGAGGTGACCACGGAACTCGTGCCCGGCGATCCCCGCGCCGCGCTGATCAGGACCGCCGAGCAGGCCGACCTGCTCGTCGTCGGCAGTCGTGGCCTGGGCGGCGTACGCGGGCTGCTGCTCGGCTCGGTCGCCCACGGGGTGGCCGCGCACGCCCAGACGGACGTCGTCCTGGTCCGCGACCCGCCCGCCGTTCCGCGCGGTGAGCTGGTGGTCGGCGTCGACCGTTCCGAGGGCAGCCTCCGCGCGCTGAAGTTCGCCTTCGCCGAGGCCGAGCTGCGCGGCGCCAGGCTGCGCGCGGTGGAGGCCTTCGCCTGGCCGCGTCCCTCGGGCTTCGAACCCGCCGATCCGGAGGCCGAACGCGAGACCCGCGAGGCCCTGCGGACCTTCCTCGCCATACCCCGGCAATGCCATCCCGGCGTGGAGGTGATCGAGGACGTCGTGCACGGCCATCCCGTCGAGGTGCTGCGCGAGGTGGCGGCCGGCGCCGACCTGCTGGTCGTCGGCAGCCGGGGCCACGGCACGCTGAAGGGCATGCTCATCGGCTCGGTCAGCCAGGCCATGCTGCACCACGCACCCGGCCCGCTCGCGATCGTGAAGGCTACATCCGTTTAGGGTACGTTCCCGCGGGTCACCGCCGTCCGCCACTCCCCCGGCCCGCTCCCGCCCTTCTGGACCGCCACCCACCGCCCGCCGGTGGCTAACCGGCGGCCGGCACCGCCGCCGCCACGATGCCGGCCACGCGGGGCGCGGCCAGCCGTACGTAGTCGTCGGTGGCGAGCGCCAGGGAGCGGTCGAGGCGCGCGGCGTTGAAGTAGATCTCCGGCAGCTCCAGCAGCGAAGGATCGACCACCAGCTCAAGGCGGGGGTCATGGCTGAACGGCAACACCGTCCCACTGACGCTGCCCGCCAGCTCCTCCGCCCGGTCCTTGTCGGCGAAGGCCACGTACGTGCCCTCCAGCAGCCCCTTGACCGCCTGCAGATCCAGCCGCGCGTCGCCCGGCACGACGGCCAGCACGTGCCGCGTGCGCTTCTTGCCGATCTTGACCATCACGATCAGGCACTTGGCCGCCTGCTCGACGCCGTGCCCGCGCAGGGCGCTCACCTGCTCGGTACGCCCCTCCGCCGGATGGTCGATCACCCGGTATCGCGCCCCGCCCGCATCGAGATCGGCGATCAGCCGTTCATAGGCGTCCGGCCGCCGGTCGCCCTCGGAC